>JANODQ010000521.1:0-9913 GCA_031412775.1 Pirellulaceae bacterium
GTATCTACGGGGAATGCATTCTGCCCGAAGGCTTGGCACATGACGACGCTGGCAGTCTTGTGGCCAACTCCGGGCAGCTTCTCCAGCTCCTCCAAACTATCCGGTACCTGCCCGCCATATTCTCGCACTAAAATCTCAGATAGCTTTTGAATCGCAATCGACTTTTGCGGACTGAGCCCGCACCGTTTGATAGCCTCACGAATCTCACTCGGTTTTCGCTTCGCCATTTCCGCAGGCGTTTTGCCTAGCTTCCATAAATCGGGTGTCACTTGGTTGACCATTTTATCAGTGGTCTGAGCACTCAATAACACCGCAACCAAAAGTGAATAGGTGTCAAAATGATCTAAAGGGACTGCTGGATCGGGGTATAGCCGTTTAAGCTCGCTCAAAATGTAATCTGCTCGTTCACCCTTTTTCATCTTCCAATCCAAATCCATAAGTGAGATAACACAACGCTGATCTTTTCCGGAAAGGTAATCCCAGAAAGATGATTCCTGTGCAACAAGATAATAACGTAATCCAACACGAACGAACTGGTCGCGTAGATCTGCCTTCAACACAACCATTCAATCTGACTGTCAAGTTTGGTTACTTTAGCCAAACAGATAGACCTGCTGTGGCCTATTGCACGAAACTTTGTTTGGTTGGCTTCATTTTCGCTGCATTGGCAGCTCCAACTCTTGCTGTCGAGGCGATCAACAAGGAACTACCCCTTCGAGATATTGTTGTGGTCGTTCCGGAATCCTGGACAACTAGTCTATCAAAATGGGAAGACTTTCGAAGAGGCCAAGGCCATCGAATCCATGTGGTATCACCCGCCGCAACAGCAGAACTGACGCGTGAGGCGATCAAGAATGTATCCGAACAGCACGGCAGCCAAATTGACGTTATTGTCTTGGCCGCAGATGCTCCTGACTATCATTTGAATCAAGCAGTTCGACCGAATCAAGACACTGTTCCAACGTTCTATGTCGATTCGCAGGTCGTTGTTCATTTCGGCTCGACGCCTACCATTGCAACCGACCACCCGTATTCAGACTGGCGACAGGATGGAAGTCACCGAACGATTGTTGGTCGAATCCCAGCAAAAAATGCTCAGGCATTGAAAGACTACTGCGATCGCGTCATTCAGTACGACACTGCGAACGATTTCAATGGTTCGCAGCGACAAATCGACATCGTTGCAGGAGTCGGTGGATTCGGAGCACTCACCGATACCGTCGTTGAAAGTGTAGCCAGACAGTTGCTTTCGGAGGATATCCCAATCGAATACCAACTGAGTATGATGCAAGCCAGCCCTAGCAGTGTTTATTATCCCAATCCGCTTCTGTTTAGCAAAACTGCCGTAGATCGAATCAATCGCGGCAGCTTGCTATGGATTTACCTTGGGCACGGCTTCGTAAATACACTAGACATGATTCCTCATGAAGGTCGAATGCTTCCGATTCTGACTAACGACCAGCTCGGGCAAATCAACGTGAAGGGACTTCCGCCACTGGCCATCTTTTTGGCTTGCTATCTGGGAGCTTTTGATGCAAAAGATGGGTGTTTGGCAGAGAAGATGATTATGCAACCGGGCGGTCCAATTGCAGCAATCGCTGGCAGCAGAGTCACGATGCCATATGGTATGGGAATCTTGGGTGGCGGAATGCTAGAGGCTACTTTCCGCGATCAACGATCAACCGTCGGCGAGATCCTCACCTGTGCAAAAGACAACTGTATTATGGAAATCGAATTGCCAGTAGATCAAAAACAAATTGCTGCACCGCAGCCAACAAGCAAGCCATCACGAAGAGAGTTTTTAGATACCTTGGCAACGACCCTCAGTCCTTCCGGGCACGACATTGCGCTTGAACGCGAAGAACATTGCCACCTCTTTAATCTACTTGGTGATCCTCTTTTAAAGATATCACGTCCATCAGATATAAACCTCAATGCACCCGAATCGATTCTTCAAGGCGAAGCGTTACTCATTTCTGGAAAGACCCCGATTGCAGGTCGTTGCGAAATCGAAATTGTTTACCCGCGAAAACGCATTCCAGATCCAGCAAAAAAGCTTCGTGCGGCCATTCAGAAAGCGACCTCCGATAAACTCGATCTTCAGCAACAGCTATTTGATGCCGCAAACACTTCGGTGATCACAAGTAAGATTATTCCTTCGATTCAAGACAATTTCGAAGCTGAGTTCGACACAAGGGACCTCCCTACTGGACAACTCGAATTACGTGTATCGGTTTACGGCAAAAACGGATGGGGAGCAAAAACGCTGTCGATTGAGATAAAAAAATAATCAAGTAGTAGAAAATGATACGATGCGTTCATAAACAATCAATTAAAACTTGCGTTCGAATATCTGAGATGCGATGAACGCAGTTCTTAATGTTTGCGGGTTTCTAAGAAGCTCAAGCATGGATTCAGGGTTGATCATCTTTGATGCAGATCGCTCGATAGTCATGTCGTTTCGCGATTCCTCGAAGCTCGAAATGGATTTTTCTTGCGAGGCTGCTAGGTCCCGATTGGACTGCTTGGCAGTTTTCTTTTTTCCAGACTGATTGCTGGACTGCGATTCTTTCTTTTGGACTGTCGTTCCCTGATCGATGGTCGAAACGGAGTGGTCAAATTGAGAATGAATACGAGCTCGAACGCGATCGTCGGCTTGATCGATTTCCTTCGTCAGTAGACTACTCGGATGAATATTCGATTGGATGCGTGGTCCTAAGGTTTCTTTAGGTACCAAGCCTTCCCGTGGCTTGTCTGCAACAACAATCGCTTCAGGCTGTGCAATTGGTGCCGCTTGCGGAGTCACAGGGGTAGGGTTTACCCCGGTCTGCTGACGATTTTTTCGTCGCTCGGCGGCTTTTCGTAGAAACTCGTCTAAGTCCTTGGACATCGTCGTTCGCTTTCGATTGAGACGTTAGCTTCCAGTTGTTCGGCCCGCAGTGTTTACTGCGTTGTTACCCGTACCAGCGATAGCTTGCCGCATTTCAGTATCGGCTGAAACATTCTTGAGCTTGTAGTAATCGAGCACACCCAACTGGCCAGTCCGAAAGGCCTTCGCAATCGAACGCGGGATTTCCGCTTCGGCTTCTACAACCGCAGCGCGGCTTTCTTCAATTCGTGCGATCATTTCTTGTTCGGCAGCGACAGCTTGGGCGCGTCGACCTTCAGCTCGTGCTCGTGCAACGCGTGTGTCAGCTTCAGCCTTATCTGCCTGTAGCCTAGCACCAATATTATCGCCGACATCAATGTCGGCGATATCGATAGAGACAATCTCGAAGGCAGTTTGATCGTCTAATCGTCTTGCGAGAACGGCTTTGGAGATAAGGTCAGGATTCTCTAAAACTCTTTTGTGTGATTCGGCAGAACCGATGGCACTTACTATGCCTTCGCCAACCCTCGCGATGATCGTCTCTTCGGTCGCTCCACCAATAAGACGCATCAGGTTCGCTCGAACGGTGACTCGTGCTTTTACCTTCAGTTGAATACCGTCTTTTGCAACTGCGTCCAACGTTGGCCGCGCGTTGCCTCTTGGAGGACAATCGATGACCTTGGGGTAAACGCTGGTTTGAACGGCTTCCAAAACATCGCGTCCTGCAAGATCAATTGCAGCCGCTTGAACAAACGTCAGATTAATTTGCTTAGACTTCCTTGCAGCAATCAAAGCTCGGATAACTTGAGGAACATTTCCTCGTGCAAGAAAGTGTGCTTCCAAAGCTTTACTTGTGAGCTCTGGATCATCGATACCGGCTTGGACGGCCATGATTTTGCTTTTGACAATCATGTTCGGGTCGACTCGTCGGAACCACATCCCAATCAAGTCCCAGATACCAACTTGAGCACCGGTTAAAACAGATTGAATCCAAAGCCAAAAAAAACGTGACAGCACGGACAGAATCAGGAAGCAAGCGACGATGATGGCTATCGCACCGGCGAAAATCAGTTGAGATGGAATCGCAGCAACGAGCACTGGCATAATTTTTCCTGAAAAGTCGAGAGAACAATTACCAAATCAAGAGATCGATATAATACCACAAAACTCACCTCACGTGACGATCAACCGCTCGATCTCACGCGGGTGCTATTGCTGCAGCGTCATCAACAATTCTTCGAAAATCAGCTTCTTGCCGACCTTCGCTTTATCGAAGGAACGCTTCGTGGAGACCGCCATCGACGGTAATAACTTGTCCGGTCGTCTTGCTCAGCCGGCCGGTGACGAGCAGGAAGTAGGCTTCGGCTTGGTCGGCTGGTGTTATGGGAACCTTGGTCAGCGTACGATCTGCATAGAACTGCGCAAGCTTCATCACCAGCGAATCGGTTTCCTCGTCTTCGGTGAAGGCGATGTTGTACTTCGCGAGCGATCCGATAACACGATCTCGCGGGAACATAGCACTTCCTTGAACTACAGTCGCTGGAGCAACCCCGTTAACTCGCACCAGTGGCGACAATTCGATAGCCAACTCTCGCACTAAATGATTGGCAGCGGCCTTGCTTGTATCGTATGCAAGGCTACCTTTTTTGGCGACGACAGCATTGGCACTCGTAGTAAGGACAAGGTTTCCAGGAAGGCCTTGAAGCTTCCAAGTGACAGCCGCTTCGTCCGCTACGAGATAGCTACCGGTAACGTTAATTGCGAATGTAAGTTGCCATTTATCATCTGGAATATGCCCAGTGGTATCCGAAGCGACGAATATCCCAGCCGTAACACAGATCGAGTCGAACCCGCCGTATGCAAGAGCTACTTGATCGAGCATTTTTCGGATTGATGATCGGTCGGTGATGTTTGCGGGCAACCCAATCGCCGGTCCACAACCTGAGACGCCTGTTCCTGCGACTCCGATACCGACTCCGTATTTAGCAGTGATCTCGTTTGCAGTCGCCTCGGCAGAAGCCACATTCAAGTCCACGCAAACAATGTGTGCACCTTCGCGAACAAGTCGATGTGCAGTTTCCTTTCCAATTCCGGATCCAGCTCCGATAACCACGATTATTTGTCTTGCGAGTTCTTTTTCCGCGGGCATGCGTTGAAGCTTTGCCTCCTCGAGCAACCAATATTCGATGTCGAATGCCTCTTGTTGAGGAAGAGCGATGTACTGATCGATTGCTTCAGCACCTCGCATGACCTCAACGGCGCAGTTATAGAACTCCGCTGTGACGCGCGACTCGGATTTGTCTTTACCCCAAGCGATCATGCCCAGTCCGGGAATGAGAATTACAGTTGGGTTTGCATCGCGCATGGCAGGTGAGTTATCGCGTTTGCAGGCTTGGTAATAAGCAGCGTAATCCTTTCGATAAGCGACCAAACCGTCGGCAAGCTTTTGCTTCAACGCGTCAATGGATTCGACTTGCGGATTCCAATCGACGTACATCGGCTTGATTTTCGTTCGCAAGAAGTGATCCGGGCAGCTTGTCCCAAGTTCGGCTAAACGCGGAGCGTCATTAGAGTTGACGAAACGCAAGATTGCATCGTCGTCTTGGATTGTTCCGATCAGTCGTTTGACTTTACTGACTTGGCCACGAAGCCAAGGAAGAACGGCTGCTAGGGTTGCGTGTCTCTGCTCGGTTGCAAGCGTCAGATAGCGAGCCCCACCGAACGCTTTGGCATCGCCGCCTTTCGCTTGATACTTCTCATTAATAAAGGTGGCTGCCTTTTCGATCATTGACAACGTCAACTCGTAACAGGCTCGTTCATCGTCGTCCCAGGAAATGAATCCATGTTGCCCCATCATGATGGCTTTGAGGCTAGGATTCGCTTTGGCGATTTCTTGCATCGCTAGACCAAGCTCGAAGCCGGGACGCATCCAAGGGACATAACCCATTTCGCTTCCAAAAATCTGCTTCGTCACGGACTCGCAATTCTTACAAGCAGCAACCGCAATAATTGCGTTGGGATGCATGTGGTCAACATGTTTTCCTGGGAGAAAACTATGAAGAGGCGTATCGATCGACGATGCTCGCGGATTCAAGTTGAATGCCGTGTGCGAATACATCGCAACCATGTCGTCTTCTGCTTGGCCTTTGTAGCCCTTGTCACTTCGGTTGGCGTAGAGACTTTGCAGCCCGATCAATTTGTCTTGATAAAGAGATGCGAAGTTATCGCGTTTACTGGTCCGAAGATCTCCTCCCGAACCCTTCACCCAAAGCACTTCTGTCTTTTCGCCTGTAAGCGGATCAACCGACGTTAACTTGGCAGAAGTGTTACCGCCACCGGTGTTCGTTATCCGCTGATCCGAGCCAAGCAAGTTGGACCGATAAACCAGTCTCTGCACCTCGTCGATTTTACTAGCAGCAGAGTCATCCCAAGCGAAGTTAACGTGTTTAAATGTCGGCATTTTGTTTTTGAGGAAAAGAATTTCTAAGATACAGAGAGATATAGTTTAATTTGATTTTTCTACTGCCGCACACAATCGACATAATAATGCCGTTTTCCATCGACCACTTCTTCGACCAGTCCGTGGATATCCGTATCGAATCCAGGGAATTTCCCATTGAACATCCGAGCGAATTGAAGGTACTCAATAATCGTCTTATTAAATCGCTCGCCAGGAATCAACAGCGGAATCCCAGGTGGATACGGGGTTAATAAAACAGCCGTAGCACGCGAATCCAATTCGTCGATGCTGACTCGATCAATTTCATCGTGAGCCATCATCGCAAATGCATCGCACGGTTTCATTGCTGGCTGCATCGGCGACAGATACATCTCGGTTGTCACGCGAGCGACATCATGAGCTTTATAAGTATCGTGAATCTGTTGCGAAAGATCCCTCAGGCCGACAAACTCGTACATCGGGTAGGACTGGACAAATTCCGGCAGAATCTTCCACATCGGTTGGTTCTTATCATAATCATCCTTGAACTGCTGAAGCGAACTCAACAGCGTGTTCCAACGACCTTTGGTTATGCCGATCGTGAACATAATAAAGAACGAATACAAGCCCGTCTTTTCAACGATAACGCCGTGCTCCACTAAGTATCGGGTGACAATCGAAGCCGGGATCCCTGTTTCGGAAAACTTGCCAGCGACATTCAGACCCGGGGTTATCACGGTTGCTTTGATCGGGTCGAGCATGTTGAAGTTGGGGGCGAGCTTGCCGAAACCATGCCAGTTGTCATCGTCTCGCAAGATCCAATCGTCGCGGTCGCCGATACCTTCATCGACTAAGTGATCTGGTCCCCAAACTTTAAACCACCAGTCGGCCCCGTACTCGTCATCAACTTTTCTCATGGCTCGACGAAAATCGATAGCTTCCATGATCGATTCTTCGACCAACGCAGTTCCACCTGGGGGTTCCATCATTGCCGCAGCGACGTCACACGAAGCGATAATTGCATATTGAGGCGATGTCGAAACGTGCATTAGATAAGCTTCGTTAAAGGAATGCCTATCTAATGGTTTTGCGACTGGTTCTCGGACAAGAATCTGCGATGCCTGCGAAAGCCCCGCAAGCAATTTGTGAGTCGAATGCGTCGCGAAGATCATCGACTCTTTCGGCGCTTTTCGGTCACGACCGATGGCGTGCATATTTTTGTAAAAATGATGAAACTCAGCATGAGGCAACCACGCTTCGTCAAAGTGTAGCGTTCCAATATGCCCATCAAGCATTTCAGCGAGCGATTCAACGTTGTAAACGATGCCGTCGTAAGTGCTTTGAGTGATCGTCAGAATCCGAGGCTTTCGATCGGGATACTTTGCTTGGGCTTCGCGCGCGAATGGGTTTGCTTCAATCTTCTTTTGAATGTTCTCCATGCGAAACTCTTCCATCGGAATGGGACCGATGATTCCAAGATTATTTCGCTTCGGTGTCAAAAACACCGGAACAGCACCCGTCATAATGATCGCGTGCAAAATCGATTTATGGCAGTTCCGATCGACAACGACGATGTCTCCGCTTGCCACGGTCGAGTGCCAGACAATCTTGTTTGACGTTGACGTACCGTTGGTCACGAAAAAACAATGATCTGCACCGAAAATCCTAGCAGCGTTTCGTTCCGATGCGGCCACCGGGCCAGTATGATCTAGCAATTGGCCAAGCTCATCGACCGAATTACAGACATCTGCACGAAGCATGTTCTCACCAAAAAATTGATGAAACATTTGACCGACGGGGCTCTTCAAAAAAGCGACCCCACCAGAATGGCCGGGACAATGCCACGAGTAGGACCCGTCCTGAGCATAATTGACCAAGGCTCGGAAGAACGGAGGTGCAAGCCCATCGGTGTAAGCCTTGGCTTCGCGAAGAATATGTCGAGCAACAAACTCGGGGGTATCTTCGAACATGTGAATAAAGCCATGTAGCTCGCGAAGGATATCGTTAGGAATATGCCTTGCGGTTCTCGTCTCACCGTAGAGGAAAATTGGAATATCCGCATTCTTAAAGCGAATCTCGGTGATAAACGCTCGCAAGTTCGTAAGGGCCGGGTTGTCGGCTAAATCTGATGCAAATTCGTCGTCGTCGATCGAAAGAATAAACGCCGACGCGCGGCTTTGCTGTTGGGCGAACTGCGATAAGTCGCCATAGTGAGTTACTCCAACAACTTCGATGCCCTCCCTTTCAATCGCTTCCGCTAAAGCACGAATGCCTAGCCCGGAGGCGTTACCGGATCGGAAATCTTCATCAATGATAACGATTGGGAACTTAAACTTCATTTTTGGCTCACGGAGTCAGGAGGATATAACTCTTATAGTGACCGATCCATAGGAAGTCGCAAAGGGGGCAAAATAGCGAAGCCCCAAGTTTCGATCCAAGAAAAAGCTTGTGGGGAAAATCAGTTCTGGTTCATCGCCACCAACCGCTCTGTGCCCTCCGTTTTGCGAACCAAGCTCACATACGCAGGCACGTACTGGGGATTGAAACATCGAGCCACGTAGACACAGAGAGAAATACGTAGAAAAATCGCGACTTCTAGCCGATTGCCACCAATTTTACGTTCGAGAATTGCGAGACATGTTCGTTCTCCTCTGTGATCTCTGTGCCTCTGTGTTTCACAGATTCGACGCGAGTAGCGGAGATTGATTTGCTTAGCAAAAACTGCCGGGGGGAATTGAAACACAGAGGCACGGAGGGCACAGAGCTGATGGTGGAGTTGAGTAAGATGTAACGAATAATCTTGTATTTTTAACGGTGGGTGATCGCAATCGAAGAGAAGATCCGGTTTAAGCCGATGCAATTAAATCGCTCTCGGACCTGAGTCGGCAAGATAATCGGGACAACTAGCCAAGAGAATTGGAGCACTTATTCGAAGAACTTTTGACAGTCGGTTTCAGTTTCTTCCCGATGATTACACGAATGCTTATCGCCCGGCTCGCAAAGGGATCGCTGGAAGCCGTGGCGGGTGATGTACGCGACTTAACTTGGCGATATGCTATTTGACGAAAAGGTGAGATAGTAAAGCCTGAACTGGGTGCTTCGAAAGATTGGATACATTTTGTGAAACTACGATCTGCGATTACCGTGTGTGCGGTCCCTCAGGCTAACGTAGGCCCGTTTGTTTTTCACGGAGCATCACCAACTGAGGTTTCGGCAAATCTTCATCTTGCAAAAGAGATAGGCTTTGATGCGGTTGAATTATTTTTGCCAGATGCAAAGAAGATTTCAGCATCGGAAACCAAAAGGCAGCTCGAAGATCTTTCCTTAGGCTTAGCGGCAGTCGGTTCGGGTGCGGGTTGGGTAGTTCATCAACTGTCGCTCACTGCAAGAGAAAACGCGGATCGCGTCAAGGCAATAGAATTCGTAAAGAGCTTGATTGATTGGGCTGGGCTGTGGTCAGCTCCAGTAATCATCGGATCCATGCAAGGTCGTGTAGCACCCGATGAAGAACGAGTGGAGGTCCTCAAGCGTTTGGGAGATTCATTGAATCAGATAAACGAGTACGCGGCGACACGTTACAAAAGCCACATATTTTTCGAGCCGCT
>JANODQ010000522.1:0-8857 GCA_031412775.1 Pirellulaceae bacterium
GGGCTTCGCTGAATAGATAGGGAGCTCCGAGTAGATTTCTAACGTTGTATTCAGAGCCCGCTTCGATTGGGCCAGTTCGCTCTGACAATTCTAGCCAGTAGCGTGTCGGGACAGACTGGATAGCGCTCAATCCAACGGCAAGGACGAATGCGACAACAATCGAACTGGTTGACACAAAAAATAGCCGCCAACAATCTACCTGAGAGAGTTGGCTACTCCATCGTAGTTGAATCAATAAACAGCAAACAACAATTGCGGTGATGATTGCAAGATGATAGGCAAGCTGAGCATCACCGCCGAGGACAATCATTGCAAGTGATACCATAAGGCAGGCGATCGCATCCTGACGATCATGCAACGCTTCACGAAAAGTGGGTAAAAGTTCGGCAGCGTCCGATGTGTTCCAGGAAGCCTTTACGCTTTTGAGTATTCCGAACATAGCCAAAGGCAGCCAAGCAGCACCGACAAGGAATGGCGGGTTGTAGACTTGAAAGAAGATAGGCCCGCTAAGCGAATAGCCCCACGCTGTTAACTGCAATGCCCAAGATTGCAAACCCAGTTTCGAACCCGCAAAAATCCAAAGTGAGTAGCAGAGCCAAAGATGAATTAATATGAAAATTCCAGTGCGTTGTTCAATGTTTCCGACGGGAAGAATCAAGAAAACACGAAATGGATAAAACACCATCGAGGTCGGTTCACCAACGATCGAGCATCCAAAACCATCCAGCGGATTCCACAGTGGCAGCAACTGCTCCATCCACGGCAGCCGGGCAATATGCGACCAAAGAGGATAATAAAAGTGTAGGGTGTCACGAAATCCGAAAAGCAAACCATCCCACCATGCCGGTTTGCAAAGAATGGCAGTGAAGACAAAGAAGCAGACAGATAGCCAGTATCTTGCAAGAAAATCACGCAGTTTTGAACGCACGGTGAGCTTTGTCTCAGTTCAGATTGTCTTTGAAAGTGATTCAACTTAGGGAGCGATCCAATCACTTGTAACGCGCCCAGCGCAATTTTAACCTTGTTACTTCTGAATGCTACACTTGTCGCAGATCATCAATGATTTATGTTTGTGAGAACTTCAACTATTCTTCACGAGTTCGGGTTTTGAGCCTGAGACGCGAAGAGATCGTCCCGCTTGCATAGTCAGTAGATTCATTGATGGAAGCATTGGGAACTCAATTTAATTGAAGGAAAAGATTGAAGAGAAATTTGCTCGGACAATTCCACACTCTTAGCCGGCTCCACTACTTGCGGGTTCGGCTATGAAATTGGGACGATCGCTAAGCTCTTGCTTTTTGTTCTTCGATCAGTTGATCCAGTTCGGTACGAAGCTTGCCGAGGATTTCTTCGTAGGTAAATGCGCCGAGTGGTTCGCTGCGGCGCTTGAGATTGACACGGTTTGGACCACACCAAAGCCCCAGGTCGGCGTCGTCGGTTTCACCAGGCCCGTTCACGCGGCATCCCATGACGGCGATGGTGATAGCGTAATCTTTGGCGTAGTTGGTCATCTCTTTCACCTGCTGAGCAAGTTCAACAAAGGCTTCGTTCTCCACGCGTGAACAGCTTGGACAAGAGATGATGTTGAGTTGAGAGGGATTGAGAGCTACTACGCTCCTCAGCCGACCCGCATAAATGTCATCGATGATTTCTTGGCCTGATTTAATCTCTTGACGCTTCTTGTTATTCGGTACGGTCAGCGATACTCGAATCGTATCGCCAATCCCGCGACCGATTAGCTGCTCGAAAGCGATTCGCGTTTTGATGATCCCATCGGGAGGCAAACCTGCTTCGGTAACTCCTAAATGCAACGGCACATCCGGTCTCAGCAAGGCGAAGCGTTTATTGACTTCGACAACTTTCGTCGGATCGCTATCTTTGAGTGAGACTACATAGCGGTCGAACCCGAGTGCATCGAGTTGTTCACAGTGCTCGATAGCCGATTCAATCATTGGGCTGATCGAGTCAGAATGGTCAAATTTCGACTTCTTATCTGGGTCGACACTTCCGCAATTGACTCCGACGCGTATCGCGCAGTCATTGTCTTTGGCAACGCCCGCGAGGTATTGGACTTTCTCTTGCCACGGTTTGGATTTTTCGTGGTGATACAGGTGTCCGGGGTTGTACCGAATTTTGTCAACGTGCGCGGCGACCTTTTCGGCAAGTCGGTAGTTCTCTTGCAAATCTACCGACAGGTTGGCGGTGGTCTGCTTTCGAATCTCCGCGAGCGCCTCGGCGTCCTTGTCGCTATCGACCGCTATACGGACCACGGCGGCACCGGCACTTTGTAAATCGTTCACCAGTTCGACCGTCGCGTCAATGTTGGTGGTATGCGTCGCCGTCATGCTTTGAACGGCGATCGGGTGATTCGCTCCAACAGAGATATTGCCAATTCGGACGCTACGAGTCGGATTTCGGAGGATTGCCATGTGTTTTTCAGCGGTAATGGTGAACGAAGGCCAGGATCTAAATCTGTGGGTAAGAAATTTGTGAGCAAAAAGAGGCTGCTAGCCCACTTCTGACAGTTTACCCGCCAGTCGAGTTGCTCCAAAGGGTTCCGATGAGGGAAGCGGGGATTGAGGCGAAATTTCTGCGCGGCGGCACCCATGTTGTCTTTTTGCGACGTCTAGTAGCCCATCAACGCCACCTGCAATGTTGCCAAAACACCTCGGCAAAACAGCGTGCCAATGAACAAAATCGCCGCAAACTGTTTGCAGAAAGCAACTTGCGTCAAAAAAGGCTTCCATCCTCCCCGCTTTGGCACCGAGGCTGCATTAAGGAATCTGCATAGCGAGTTGGGAACATCGGATATCCGATGGGCATCAGACCTTCTTCGAGTGACTTCAGATACGGAATCCAAAGACTATGACAAAGCGATTCACACAACGCAAGAAAATTCAAGCTCCTCGCCGAGGCGAATCGATCGCTCCTGGTCTTGAAAGCGATGACGTGTTTGGATTGGATGATCATGCAGCAATCGTGGATGTCAGCGACGATTTGGAAGACGAAGAAGACGAAGAAGAAGAGATTGACGATCTGGAAGGCGAGAGTGTCGACGAGATCGAAGAAGAAGAGCTTGTCACAAGCACCGATCCGACTGACGACCCAGTTCGAATGTATTTGATGCAAATGGGACAGATTCCATTGCTCACACGATTCGAAGAAGTCGCTTACGCTAAGAACATTGAACGAACTCGAACTGAGTATCGCCGCTGGATGGTTGCGACTGATTTCATGTTGCAAGGAGCAACAAGACTTTTAGAGCAAGTTCGCGACGGCAAGTTACGACTCGACCGAACCATTGAAGTCAGCGTTACAAACGCTGCTGAAAAGACCGCGATTATGAAGCGGATCGGGCCAAATATTAAGACACTCCGTCATCTCTTACTTCGTAACCACGATGACTTTTATGTTGCTGTCAGCCGACACGCATCCGCTACCGAACGTAAAGCCGCTTGGATGCGATTGGTTCGACGACGAAACAAGGCTTTGCGATTAGTTGAAGAAATGAACCTCCGAACCAATCGCTTAGAGCCAATGTTTGAAAAGCTGGAAGCAATCTCTTCCCAAATGCAATTGCTCAAGCGACGACTTGTCGTGGCTGAGCGAGAAGGAATTGCAGACGGCCAATCGTTGTCTTCGATTCGCAAAGAGCTTTGCTCCTTGATGAGAATGACCTACGAAAGCCCATCAACACTTCGACGCCGTATCGAAAACGTTAGTAAGCACGGCGGACAGTATGACGCTGCCAAGCGAGAGCTATCCGCAGGCAACCTTCGATTGGTTGTTTCGATCGCCAAGAAGTATCGCAATCGTGGTTTAAGCTTCTTGGACCTAATCCAAGAGGGAAATACAGGACTCATGCGAGCTGTTGATAAGTTCGAGTATGCTCGAGGGTTCAAGTTCTCGACCTATGCAACATGGTGGATTCGCCAAGCAATCACCCGTGCGATTGCTGACCAAAGCCGAACGATCCGCGTGCCGATTCACATGATCGACACCATGAGCAAGGTGCGTCAAGTTACTCGCGATTTGATTCAGACACTTGGACGCGAACCAACGGTCGAAGAAACCGCACAACAAGCTAAGCTTTCGCTCGATGACACGCGAATTGTTTTGAAGATGGCTCGGCAACCATTGTCGCTCGATCAGCCTGTCGGTGAGCACGACGATAGCTTCTTCGGTGAATTCCTAGAAGATCATCGCACAGAAGATCCCTTGTACGAGACGAATCAAGAGTCGCTCAAACTACACATCAACGAAGCTATGGAAACGCTTAATTACCGTGAACGAGAAATCTTGAAGCTTCGATACGGCTTGGCTGATGGCTACGCATACACGCTAGAGGAAGTCGGTCGAATCTTCTCAGTAACGAGAGAGCGAGTTCGACAAATCGAAAGCAAAGCCGTTCGAAAACTTCAGCACCCACAACGCAGCAAGTCGCTCACTAGCTTTGTCGATGGTTTGGACATGAGTCTTTTCCAAGGCATGGGAACTAGCGAAAGTCACGAATCGGTTTAGGGTGTGTAGCACCGAGAGGGAATTAAGTGGCATAGGCTTCTAGATTGTGTTTTAAAGATCACAGGCTGGAAGCCTCACGACAATCGCTAGAACTATTTCTTACCGCCGACGCGATCGAGCTCGGCAATTCTAGTTTTTGCTTGGGAGACCAATTCGTGCTCTGGATGTTTTTCGATCACGAATTGATAGAAGTTCTTTGCGATATCAATGGCTTTCGCTTGACGCTGCCCGGTTAATTCGCCGATCAGCACTTCGCTACAGCGGCCCGCTTCGATCGCAGCTCGAGCTTGCCAGTTCTTAATGTCCGGTGATGCTTGCGTTGCTCCATATCCGTACATGGTTCTCTCAAACTCAGGTACGGCTTTAGCAAAGTCGCGCTCGGCAAAGTAGAGCTCTCCAAGCATGAATCTCGACCTGGCTCCAATATCATTTCGATAGTTGTCGGCGACTTGGCTGTATAGGTCGATGGCGATCGGAAGTTTGCGTTGGTTTTGTGCTGAGTACGCCTGTTCATAGAGAGCAAAGGGTTTGTATTCCGATTCCGGATATCGCTTCATCATCTCTGCTAACCAACCGTCGACGATTGGCCACTTCTTCACTTCTCGAGCCGCTTGTGCACCGTGAAGGTAAATTAGACTTTGTATCTGCTGGCTTGTCGCGGAGGGATCGATTTTGGCCGCTTCCAATGCGGATCGAGCTTTTTGATAGATCGCTAATGCGTCGGCGAATTGCTGCGTCTTCATCTTGCATTCAGCTTGCATGAAGTAAGATTCGATTACCAGCGAGCTGCTGGGGAACGCGCGGACTTGCTCAGCAAATTGTTTCGCGGATTGCTCGAAATCCTTTTTTTGGAAGTATGCCCACCCTAGCTTGTAAATCGATTTCTCGCGAAGTGAATCATCCTCGGTGCGGCTGACTGCGAGCTGATAGGCGTTGATGGCCTTCTCAAAATCGCCCGCATCGTAATTCGATTGACCGATATGATAATCCGCTTCGGCGGCAAGCGGACTATCGGGATAATCTTTCGATATTCGCATGAAAGCCGAGAGGGCTTCTGGGTTTTGGCTCGTCTCCTTCAAAGACCATGCATATTCATACAGGACCTTCTCTGTGTTTTCATTGGTAGGAAAATCGTTAAGTAGCCGTTTGAAAGTACTGACTGCTGCTTCGTATTGCTTCAGTTCAACTTGCCCAATACCAAGTTCATAGAGACTCTTCGCTGGTGGCACACCAAGACTTGGATCTTGGCTCATAGTTTCTAGCGATTCGACGGCTTCTTCAACCTTGCCAAGATTGCGAAGGCTGACCGCAAGGGCCAATCGTGATTCAGCACCCAGCGAATCTTTACGATCACTCACAGCAAGCGGTCGCAATAATTTAACCGCAGGATCATAATTTTGCTGCTGCATCAAAACCCAAGCCTTACCGTAGCTTGCAAAATCCTTCAAAGACTTATCGCGGTCGTTAGAGATCACAGCATCATAGGATGCGAGGGCCTGCTTCAGGTCGCCTGTTGATGCTGACAACTGTCCGAGTCGAAACTCGGCTTGTTGTTTGAAGCGGCTGCTTGGGAAAGAACTGACAAGCTTCTGTAGAGTTGACTTTGCATCGTCGACCTTGTTCTGTTTGCTCTGTGACTGAGCAAGAATGAGGTGAGCTTCATCGGCTTGTGCCCATGTAGGAGATGCGTTGATCGATTGCTTGAGAGCATCTTCAGCGGCTTTAAACTTCTCTTGTTTGAGTAGCGACGCGCCTAGCAAGAAGTAAGCCTCGGCCTGAATGTTTTTCTTATCCGAAGTCTTGATGAGCTCATTTGCTAGTCGGATTGCTTCATCGAGTTGGTCTCCAATGTAGCGAGCGTGAGTGAGCCGTAACTTCCAATCGGCAAGCAAGGGATTGTTCGGTTGTCCCGAGATCAGTTGCTGAAGCGAAGTTGCCGCTTCGGCATGTTGACCAAGTTGCAGTGTCGACTCCGCGAAAATGTAAGCAACATCAGGAGCGAGGGCGTCTTGCGGATATCGTTGCGAGAACAACTGGCTCCATCGGCGTGCTTCAACTATGTCACCCGATTGGAGCGCAGCGAATGCGACATTATAGGTTGCTCGTGGAGCGGCTTGTGGATCGTCGGCATGTTCAACAGCGATCTGCTCGAACATAGAGCGTGCTTCTGCGGCCGATTTTTCATCTGTCGCCAACGCCTCAGCCAAATCCATTTTCAGAGCAACAAGGCGAGGGGATTTCCCAGCCCATTCCACTGCATCACGAGCGACTTTCACAGCCTCTTGCGGACGATTCTGCATTATCGCAATCTGGCAAATAAGATGGGCTGCCTCGGCGGACGTATCATCTTTGTTTGGAATAAGTCGCTCGAAGTATTGAGTTGCTTCATCGTACTTTTTTTCTCGCATGAGTGCCTGGCCCGCAGCCAACGATGCACCCGCCGAGTACTTTGAGTCAGGAAACTGATCACTCAGCTTACGGTATATGGCTGATGATTCCGAGAAGTTACCGGCTTTCGCCAGTGCGTAGCCGTAGCGGTAGAGAACATAATCTTGCAAAGGACCGTTATCAGCCGATGCAACCTTCGCGAACAGATCCACCGCGCCTTTGAAATCATTTGCAACAAGTTTATTTTCTGCCAATCGCAATCGGACCTCACGAACAAATCGATGCTCCGGATACGACTTCAAGAAGCTCTCGTAGGCCTCCCCTGCTAACTTATTCTGTTTCTGTTCATCATAGACGACACCGAGCGAGAAGAGAGCATCGCTCCGCATCGGAGACTTGCTGTAGGCGGTTCCATCGGTCAGGCGGCGAAAGAGCGAGGTCGCTTTATCGAGACGTCCAAGTTGGTACTCTGCCTCTCCCGCATAGAAGATGGCTTGGTCCGCAAAGCTTCCATCCGAGAAGTTCTCGAGGAACTTTGTGAAGACGACTGAAGACTCTTGAAGTCGCTGTTTTTTGACTTCGGGTTCGGCATCCATCGACGAATCGAAAAGAGCCCTGCCGAAATTCATGAGGGACTCCTCGCGAACCTCGAGCGTTGGGTCTTGTAAAGCGCCGCGGAGATTCACAATCGCTTTTTCATAGTTAGGCGATTCGCCTTGGAGATAGCAGATACCAAGGTAGTGCCTCGCCTTGGAAGCTAACGCATCTTTGGGATACGCAACCAGTAGTCTTTGCCAAGCGTCAATCGCTAAAGCATAGGCACCGCTGTTTTGAAAATTGGCCGCATCGGTATAGGCATTCAGCACCGCTTGAGCGGCTTTCTCTGCATCGGTTAACTTACGAGGCGGAACCTGACTAGGTTTCGGGGGGACGGGCCTTGTATTGGACGGTTGCGGTCTGGGAGCTGGTCGCTGGGCTGAGACGTCTTCTGCCGTTGTCCAAACGATTTGACTAACAACAATCGCCGCAAAGAACTTGCGAGCCGCCATTTGGTTCCGTTGGAGTCGTACCGATTTTCTCATCAGATCCAGCTTCCCATTTTTATCGAATACCGAGCGACCGGTGTTTGCTAGCACCTACCGCATCCACTCACAGCACTGAACGCTAAACTCAATCTAACGTATCCTTGATGGAATCGGTAGGATTATAACGACTTGTCCATGTTTTCCTTGACTGACAGTAAGGTCCAACAGCGGACAGGAGTTTCTTGATTCCGCTAACGAGAAAATCGATTCCGATGGTAAACTAGTGCATAACCGTTCGCTCCCGGCAATTCTCATTGTTAGACGCGTTCTCATCCTCAACTTCTTTTCTTTCAGCGATAAAACTTCATGCGGATTTTGGTTACAGGCGGCTCGGGTTTCATCGGCTCGCATCTCACCGACTTGTTTCTGGGGCGTGGCGATCACGTGACCATTGTGGATGACCTTAGCACGGGCCGATCGGCTAATCTTGCCCATCTGGCAGATCACCCTCAATTGAAGGTCATTCATCGCGACCTCTCGGATCCTGCCTTGGTTGCCGAAGTATGCTCGCAAGCAGACGCCGTCTATCACTTAGCCGCTGCGGTCGGTGTCGCTCTGATAGCCGCACATCCGATCGAGACAATTCATCGAAATATCTACCCGACACAACTCCTTTTAGAAGCTCTTCGCAAAGAACAATCCGCAGGTCGCAATGTACCGCTGTTCCTTGCAAGCACGAGTGAAGTCTACGGAAAAAACCCGAAGCCAATCTGGAACGAGCAGGATGACTTGGTCTTTGGAGCTACGACAAAACCCCGATGGAGCTACGGAGCGAGCAAAGCGATCGACGAGTTCCTCGCGTTGGCATGTGTTCGCGAGTGCAAACTCCCGGTCGTCATCGGACGCTTCTTTAATGTCGTCGG
>JANODQ010000523.1:0-5274 GCA_031412775.1 Pirellulaceae bacterium
AACAGCCCCCATCTGGAGCCTCCCCGATCGCGGTCATCGATACGACCAATGGGCCATCCCACAAGTTGGTATCACCGCCAGAGATGGAAACGCCATATTTTTCGGCGTACTCGACAATCCCTTCAAAGATTTCCACAGCGATGTGACTGGGCGAGAGGTCGTCATCCCCTAAATTTTTGGCTTTCTTCGCCATCTTCGTCAAACAAGCAGACACAAACATATCGGTTGGTGTTGCAGCCATCGCAGCTAGGTCGCTCAAGTTGACCCCGGCTAACTTCCGACCAACCGCTCGTGGCCCACATTCTGCAAGTACAAAGTGACTCCCCTCGCAAAGCGAGTCGGTGGTAACCACTCGCGAACGATTCGAAGCTCGAAGTACCGCCGCGTCGTCGCCAATACCGACTTCGGGCTGCGAGAGTTTAGAGACGCGTTGTTTGGCCCAAGCGATAAAGGAATGTTCCATGATGACGGTTCTAAGATGGTGGTTCTAAGGTTCTTGATAGAGAGATAGCTAAAGTGCACCAACAGCTTGTCGAAAACAGATCATCCCGGTTTTAGCGTCCAACTTCCGTGACAAATTTTGGACTCAACCGAAAAGTCGGTTCAAATTGCCTAGCCTGCACGACCGATACTATCTGTAGAGAGCCGATTTTATGCAACCGATCAATCGCCAAACCAAAACTTGTAACAACGCTTTTATCGGCGGTGGCTTGCTGCTTCGTGCGTTTGTTCTCATTGCGTCGGTTTTTGCGACAGGTTGTTGCAATCCGATCTTAGATCGAGGCTGTTCAGCACGGCAAGATATCGATGGTTCGGACCTAGGGACGCTTGGCTGCACGGACAACTGCGCAACAGAACCATTCTCGCCTAATGAGTGCTCGACAAATCCATGCGTAGCATCCACCGATCCTCAAAACGGGCATCCAATCCACATGCCTGCGTTGCCATACATCGGGTCGCGAATAAAAACATGGGGAGCCCAAGCTAGCGGCCACTTCCAGAACAACTTCTTCACACGATCGGTGGACGCACATAAAGCACGTAAATTAGCAAAAATCGATGCCAAGAATGCTCCACCTTGGCCCACCTTTCATCCGATTCCTACTCGCCCAGTCTTCTTTCCCGATGACTCGCAGGTCATGGACAACGAGTCGGAGATTCATATCTTAACCGGCCCAACCGCCAACTACGGGCAGTTTGTACCGGCAAAGTAATTCGCAAAAGAGGCCCAGTGGAAGCCTTGCGAGAAGCCTTGATCCGGAGACCAGAGAAAAAGGCGTTGAGCCGCTTGCCCTAGCCGCGTCGCTGGACGTTCCTGCGCAAGCGGGTGGTTAGTCGTTTGAACACGGCTAGCCCACGAGGCTTAGTACAATGGACCTTGAACCGCTGGCATCAGCAATATCGGTTCAGGTTTCATCAACCCGGACGCCTAGTCGCTCCAGAACAATCCTGCACCAACACGCTAGTTGAACCAATAGAAACAGCACGAAACAAAAAGCCACCCTGACCGTCTACTTTGTCCGATTAATCCTACGAAGTCAGCCATCTTGTGTATCTGTTAAGAATTCGGCAGTAAGAATTTCTTGCTTAATCCTAATTGTCAGTTAACTTTCAGTGGCATAAACGTTAATGAAAGGGTTTAAATCCCCTTCTCGGTCAACGACGTTAGTTCGTTGCTTTGAAAGTTCATCTCGTCTTGCCATGTTGGTCAACCTTGCATGATTGCGAGGCTGCTCCAATTCTCGAAGTGCAATTCAGGATGGCCGAGGAACGTGATGAGCTTTGATGATGCCGAGCTACTAAGGGAATTTGTCGTCGAATCGCAGGAGCACCTTTGCGACGTAGAGAATCAGCTGCTGACGCTCGAGTCTCAGGGCGACTCGATGGATGTCGGATTGGTTAACAAAGTCTTTCGCGCGGTTCACTCGATAAAGGGTGCGGCTGGTTTTATGGGTCTCGAGACCTTGGGCGGTCTTGCGCATCGATCGGAAGAAGTCCTTAACAAGTTACGGAACAAAGAGCTTCGCCCAACTTCGGTCGTAATTAACACGCTTCTCAAAGCAGCAGACCAACTGAAAGCTCTTCTCGATCAAATCGAGAATTCCAATGAGATGGACGTTACACCCCATTTGGTTGCGCTCCAATCGATCATGGCCGGTGAAGAAACTGCGACCTCTTCTACGGTAGCTGTCGAACCCACCAATGAGAATGCAAGGTATGAGATCGGTATCTCAAGTGAAACTCTTCGCGAATTTTTGATCGAGAGTTTCGATAACCTTGAACAAGCCGAACGTGACTTGCTTGCGCTCGAACGCCACCCAGGTGCAGACGACCTCCTCAACAGTGTCTTTCGAAGTATTCACACGATCAAAGGTTCAGCCGGTTTCCTCGGTTACTTAAAAGCAGAAAAGCTAACCCATGCTGCTGAGAGTGTCCTGGGAAGTATTCGCAGTGGCAATTTCCCGTTTGACGAATCTGTTGGCGAGCGGATGTTAAAAACCATTGATGCGATCCGTCGTATCCTCCATTCGATCGAATCTGAGGGGCACGAAGGGACAGATGTAACAGACGAACTCGCGATCCAGATGGAAGATTTCTTGCAGGAAAAGCTTTCCGAAATGCCTGCCAAAGGAACCCAAAAGTGCCGCCCGACGCAAAAATCCGCATCATCCCAAAAAGCAACGGTTGCAGCCGTGACGCCTTCTGACGAGCCACTCGAACCGGTCCAGGCACAAAGATCTCAAACCGATTCCGAGGTGTCTACCACTTCCGTCAAACCCACACCCGCCCATTTGAACACCTCGAAGATCGAAACTGCTCAAGCACCAGAAGAAGCCCCCAAGGCACCGACGCCAACTAGAGCGTCGCCGGCTTCAGCAGCCTCTGCCAGCAGCACGACAGAATCCTCAGCATCCGATAGTACGATTCGTGTCGACGTTGCATTGTTGGACAAGTTGATGACTCGGGTTGGTGAGTTAGTGCTTGCCAGAAATCAGATTCTTCAGTTCAACAGCACGATCAATGAACCGGCTTTGCACAGCGCGACACAGCGATTGAATTTAATTACGACCGAACTGCAAGAAGGAGTCATGAAGACTCGGATGCAGCCGATTGGAACTGTCTGGAGCAAGTTCCCGCGTCTCGTTCGAGACCTCGCTACGATATGCGAAAAGGAAGTTCGAATCGAGATGGAAGGCAAGGAGACCGAGCTCGACAAGACCATTATTGAAGCCATCAAAGATCCGCTCACTCACTTGGTGCGTAACACAGTCGACCATGGTATCGAAAGACCTGAAGTTCGCACGCAAAATGGCAAACCAACTGAAGGCTGTTTGACTCTTCGAGCCTACCACGAAGGTGGACAGGTCAACATTGAAATTTGCGATGATGGAGCAGGCTTAAATGTCGGACGCATCAAAGCTAAGGCAGTCGAAAAAGGCTTGATGACACATGAACAAGTTGCACGCATGGCCGATCGCGATGTTGGTAATTTGATCTTTCTACCTGGTTTCTCCACGGCTGAAAAAGTATCCAATGTCTCGGGTCGCGGCGTCGGTATGGACGTTGTCAAAACCAACATTGAAAAGATCGGTGGCACAGTCGATCTGCAAAGCAAAGCGGGCCTTGGCACCACGATCAAAATTAAAATCCCGCTGACGCTCGCAATCATCCCAGCCTTAATTATCACCAGCGACAGCGACCGCTACGCGATTCCTCAGGTGAACCTGATGGAGTTGGTAAGACTCGAAGGTGAAGAGAGCCGCACAAGCATCGAATGGATTCAAGGCGCTCCGGTCTATCGGCTTCGAGGTCGATTGCTGCCGCTGGTCTATCTCCGTAATGAACTTGGAATCCCCACAGACGATGCTTCGAAAAACGACATCGTCAACATTGTCGTTCTTCGCGCAGACGACAGGCAATTTGGTTTGGTTGTCGACGCCATCAACGACTCCGAAGAGATTGTCGTGAAGCCGCTGAGCAAGCAACTGAAGAATGTTTCCATTTACTCGGGAACAACCATCATGGGTGATGGGCGAGTCGCATTGATTCTCGATGTGATGGGGATCGCACAATCCGCACATGTGGTTACGGGAACAAAGGAACGAGCCGTATCTGATTCGAATGAGCGAACGACCGCCAACAATTCGAACATGCAAACATTGCTAGTCTTGGGGGTTGGGCCTAATCGACGATTCGCATTACCAATCGCACAGGTGACCCGTTTAGAAAAAATTGCAATCAACAAAGTCGAACGAGCAGACCACCAGGAAGTAGTCCAATATCGCGGCGAGATACTCCCACTCATTCGACTCTCAGATACTTTGGGTGTGGAATCTGCGAATCATCCAGAAGGATTCATGGACGTTGTCGTTTACTCGGAGGAGGGTCGCAGTGTTGGGCTAGTAGTCGATCAAATTGTCGACATTGTTAAAACAGAATTGACTAGCACTCGGCCAACGCGGCGTGCTGGGTTAACTCAGTCGGCTGTGATCAATGGGCACGTTACTGATTTGCTCGATCTGCCGGCCGTGATTCGGATGGTTGATCCTACTTTTTTTCAATCCACCCTCAACGCATAGAAAGGTAGCCAGACATGATCGCATCCACACAACTCTGCACGTTTCTCTTAGATGGCCACCTATTCGGGGTCGACGCACAGACCGTACAAGAAGTCATTCGCTATCAAGAAATGACTCGAGTACCAATGGCACCGCCTGCAGTGAGAGGCCTTATCAATCTTCGTGGTCAGATTGTCACGGCAATCGACCTTCGCACACGACTTGGCATGAAGCCACGTGAGAATGGCAAGCGTCCGATGAATGTTGTCGTCCGTAGCGACGATGGGGCCGTAAGCTTGCTTGTTGATCAGATCGGCGATGTCATTGAAGTCGACGCCGAGAATTTCGAATCGCCGCCGGACACGCTACAAGGACCATCGCGTGAACTAGTTCAAGGAGCATACAAGTTGAACGGACGTCTCTTATTGCTACTCAATTGCGCGGAGGCAGTACAACTCGTCACCGAATAGCCTAACCGTTGCAGACTTAAGAAACCTACTGTTCCAATATCTTGTTACAAATCAATCCGTGCTCCCTTTAGATTCCTTCAAAACTACCATGCCTAAATTCTTGAAAATCCAGTTCAAATCAATCCAGACGAAGTTAATTATTTGCTTCATATTGGTCGCGATGACTCCGTTAGTGGCAATCTGCTGGACAGCTTACGCGTCTATGGGTAAGCAAATTGTTCAGTCGTCCGGTGGCCTGCTTCAAA
>JANODQ010000524.1:0-3070 GCA_031412775.1 Pirellulaceae bacterium
TCTTATCAAGAGACTTGGCGATTATGCAGAGGCTCGCAATGAACCCGAGCAAGCCGGATCGAGTTGGTTGTCACCGTATCTTCACTTCGGAGCAATGAGTGCTCATGAAATTTTTCAGAAACTGACTGAAAAGATCGGATGGGATTTAAGCCATCTATCGAAGCCCAACGGAAAGATGAATGGTTATTGGAATATGGGCGAGAACGTCGAGGCTTTCGTCGATCAGTTGCTCACTTGGCGTGAGATTGGGTTCAACATGTGTTCGCATGAAAAGAACTTTGATCGGTATGAATCGCTACCGGGATGGGCTCAGACGACTTTGGAAGAGCACGCGAAGGACCCTCGTGAGTTTGTCTACACGCAAGAGCAATTCGACGGAGCGGAGACACATGACGAGTTGTGGAATGCGGCTCAACGGCAACTTGTTCGCGAGGGACGCATCCACAATTACTTGCGAATGCTGTGGGGAAAAAAGATTTTGCACTGGACTGTGTCGCCCCAGGAAGCTTTGAAAGTCATGATTCATTTAAACAACAAGTATGCGCTCGATGGTCGTGATCCGAATTCGTACAGCGGTATCTTTTGGGTGCTTGGAAGGTACGATCGGGCTTGGGGACCTGAGAGACCTATCTTCGGCAAGATTCGATACATGACGAGCGACTCGACGCGAAGCAAGTTTCACGTCAAGCAATACATAAAGACTTATTCTTAGTCGCTGTGGATTGATTAAAGTGTTGACGGAGGGCGCTAATGCCGAAAAGAGTGGCATGCGGCTTTGTTTACGTCGGAGACACGAATCAAAAATTTGTGAGCCGGTGAGGCACAAGATGGACGCGAGTTGGTACGATAAGCCGAAAGTTAGTTTTAAAAACTCTTTCAACTGAGATCGCTAAAATGAACGTACCGCTGCAATCACTTATCGCAACTGGAACCAAGCTTTACTTGGACTCGATCGATCCTGTTTTAGTTGCTCAGAATATTGAATGGGGGGCAGTTGGGGCGACTAGCAATCCAATCATCGTGGCTGGTCTTTTGGATACCGGCCGTTTTGATGATGCGATTGTCAAGCTGATGGACCAAGGTCTGGACGATTCAACGGTGGCTTGGGCGGTGACTGATCAAATTGTTCAGGATGCGCAGAACGCGTTCCATGCAACTTGGAAAAAGTCAGGTGGCGACGACGGATGGGTGAGCTTTGAATTGGATCCGCTGCTTGAGGATACCGAGCGCAATTTGCCTCATAATGATCGAGTCGAGCAGTATATCGAGCTTGGTCGCAAGTGGTCAGCAGGGCACGACAATCGCATGATCAAAGTCCCCGCGACTCCAGCAGGTCTGGAGGCTGTTGAAACTCTCGCTGCCGATGGTATCACTCTGAACGTTACACTAATCTTCTCCGATCGGCAGTATCAGATCGCTCGCGACAATGTTTGGGCTGGAGCGAAACGGCGTCCATCTCTTGGCCAATTCAAGAGTGTCTACAGCATCTTTGTTTCGCGCATCGATCAATTCACAGCGAAGTTTGCTCCGCAATTATCTTCTGAGGCTCAGGGCTTGTACGGTATTGTGAATGCGAAGCGACTGTGGATGGCTAATCAAGCATTTTGGGGAGCCAACAAAACACCGCTCAAGCAAGAGATTATCTTCGCGAGCACTGGTACAAAGAATCCTTCCGATCCTGCTTGGAAGTATGTTGCAGCGTTGGCTGGGAGCGATATTCAAACCAATCCGCCCGCAACCAATGACGCTGTCTCCAAAAGTACGCAAACATTCATTCGTCAAGTAGATGTGATGCCATCGGCAGCGATCTTGGCCGAGTTGGATGCGGCAGTGAGCGTTGCAAAGCTGGAGGAGTTTTTAATGGATGAGGGGCTATCGAAGTTCGCGACTCCTCAAAAGCAGTTGCTTGCCAAGATCGCTGAAAAGCGAGCGTCGTTAGTGAAGTAGCGTCAAGCTTTCTTCACGGAGCAAAGGGCGACTGTGTTATCTTTTGCAGATGACTTCTTCGATAATGTCGCAGGCAAGCGATAGATGCTCTTTGGTGACAACGGCGGGTGATGGCAAGAAGCGGATGCGGGTTGGGTTGCTACCTGCAACAAACCCCATGAGACCAGCTTCGTAAAGGTCGAAGATTGCTTTTTTCGCTTGTTCGCCGTCACCAGAGCCTGCTTGAAAAGCCATCATCATTCCTTCGCCGTAGGGGCCGGAAATTTTGGTGGGGTATTGCTGAGCCAACTTTTCCATTCGGCTTTTGAAGAAGCTCGCTCGCTCCATATTCCATCCATTGCTACCAAAGCAATTTTTTGATTCGAGTTCATTCAGGACCGCTAGCCCGGCTAGAATTGAAGCGGTCGCTCCGGTAAAGGTTTGCGAAAGAATTGGGCCTTTGGGCTTCAGTTCTTCGCGATAAAGCGTCGCACAGACCTGCGTAATTTTTCCGATGGTAACAATGTCTGCGTACTTATCGAGACCAAAGTGTTGGAACGCGTATGGTTGGCTGAGTCGCGTGAAGGTTTGAACTTCGTCAAATATAATCAGCACTTTATGCTCGTGACAGATCTTACAGAGGCCTTCAAAGTATTCGGGTGTGCCTGGGTAGTATCCACCTTCTCCGGCAACTAACTCCAACCACAAGCAAGCGTACTCGCCGGGGTGTCGTTCAAGCAACTTTTTTAATGTGCTCAACGCACCAACGGTCGTCCCCTTGGGATCTGCTGGGTGGAACATTGGAATGAAATCGACATCCAACGTCTTTGGTAGCCCGGTGCGGTAAGCGGGGCGATCGGTAAGTTGTGCTAACGCCAGAGAGCGACCTGCAAAACAATTATCGATGCAAATGACCCTGGAAGCAGGGAAGCGATTGTGAAACGCTATTTTCAACGAGTTCTCGTTAGCCATCGCGCCGCTGGTACTGAGCAGGCAATGAGCCAGTTCGGCTCCTTGGCGATTTCCAAGTTCAATAAGCCGTTCTGCCATCGTGAGGGACGGGGCATTTTGCTGCAGGTTCCCCTGCATGATCGTGTCTTCCATGGCGGCATCCACAGTGGAAGCCAACATCGCCGGATGGCTG
>JANODQ010000525.1:0-5316 GCA_031412775.1 Pirellulaceae bacterium
TGGTTTTCCTCAGCTAATTCCAGTGCCATTTGAAGCATGGTCCCGCAAAAGAAAGCCATCCACGCAGTTGCATCCGCTTGATCAAGCGTCCCGCCCCCAGGGAGAGGCTTGGAGCGATCGAAAACACCGATATTATCCAGCCCAAGAAATCCACCGCTGAAAACATGTTCGCCGCGCGTGTCCTTTCGGTTTACCCACCAAGTAAAATTGAGGAGCAACTTCTGAAAAGTACGCGATAAAAATTCGCGGTCGCGTTGTCCAGGAGGGCCACTGTTTAGATAAAGCTCCCAACAAGCCCACGCATGCACCGGTGGATTGACGTCTCCCAATGCCCATTCATAAGCCGGGATCTGTCCATTGGGGTGCATATACCATTCGCGAAGAAAAAGTATCAGTTGCTGCTTACTGAATTCAGGGTCGATTCGCGACATGGGAATCATGTGAAATGCTAAATCCCAAGCGGCATACCATGGATACTCCCACTTATCGGGCATCGAGATAACGTCCCGATTAAACAAGTGATGCCAATCGCTGTTGCGTCCACGCTTTCGTGAGTCAGGAATTGGCGGCGAATTGGAATCTCCATCAATCCAATTGGCAACGATGTAATGGTAAAATTGCTTTGTCCACAGAAGGCCTGCATAAGCTTGCCGAGATATGTTTTTTTCTTCGGCGGTCAAAGCGTTTGGTATGGTCACATCATAAAACTCATCGGCCTCGGTAATCCTGTCCTTAAATACTTGGTTAAAGGCAGGACCAAAAGCGCTCTCATCAGACACAAGACCTTCGTTGCTTAATCTGCACCGAATCTCCAAAGGTTCGCCAGGTTTGACAACCGCCATGAAGTACGGAGTGCACTTGGTGCCAAAGTTTCGAAGATCAACTGCCTTCAAGTCGCCACCGACAATGTATCGATGGAATGCATCCTTAAAAAAATTCCCGGATGTTGGAAGTCCAGGATGCAACTGTGGATTCGTTTCGTTCTCCGTGAATAGCCAGATTGGCTCAATTTTCTCACCGGTCGATGGGTCTACGATGTCATCACAGCGAAAAGTGAATTTATCGAGCGTTTCATGATCCAGTGCAACCGTTTTGTCTTTCGTCAGCTTCATTCGCGGTTTCGTCGTACATCCCTCGTGCTCACAGCCCCAGATCCAGACGTTACGATACCAAAGTGTCGGGAGCACGTGGATCGTTTGTGGTTCCGTTCCTCGATTATGAACGCGTAGTCGGATCAAAAGGTCATCAGGCGATCCTTTTGCGTACTCGATTTCACAGTCAAAATATGCACCATCGTTGAAAACACCCGTGTCGATGATTTCATATTCGAGCTCTTTTCGCGAGCGTCTCTTGTTGGTTTCCGACAAGTCTTCGTAGGGAAACCTCGCGTGCGGATATTTATATAAACCCTTCATGTAGGTATGAGTAGGCGTTGAATCTAAATAAAAATAACATTCTTTGACGTCTTCACCGTGGTTGCCTTCAGGGCCTGGGACTCCGTACAGTCGCTCCTTCAGCATCGGGTCACGGCCATTCCAGAACGCAAATGCAAAATTCAGTCTACCTTCGCGATCACACAGACCCATCAATCCGTCTTCGCCCCATCGGTAGGCTCTGGATCGTGCATGATCGTGCGGAAAATGAAACCATGCTTCTTGATTCTCCGAGTAATCCTCGCGCACGGTTCCCCACTGGCGTTCTGAGAGATAAGGCCCCCATCGCTTCCAATTCGCGGTCCGCGATTTGTCTGCTTTGAGCCGTTCATGTTCCGCGGTAGTCGTCGTGGAATTGTTCCAAGATGCGGGCACCCAAGGCGCAGATGTCCAGGGCTCCGACGAGTCGTGACGAATATCCGACATGTTGATTGCTTCTAGCTTCGAGTTATCTGTATCAAATTAACTGTCTCAAAAATTCTCGTCTCAAAATTATCTGTCGAAACGCTTGATATAGTTTCGTCCCTTCAAGTGGGGAACGTGCTGAACATATCCAAAGTGCTTCAAAATCCGGTTGCTAATTCGCGGATTGGTCGACTGACAAACAATCGCTCGATTGCCAACGAGTATAGCGACCTGTTCCAAAATCGTTAATCCGGCCCTCAACGTCGCGAGAGAAGTTCGACGTCCCGAGCAAGCATAAGCCAAAATTGTGTAATCTGGGTTACTCCTAGGATGATTGTAATAGATTCGGCAACAGTCGTCAGGCAGTCGTTTCCAAGTTCGATCGATATAAACGTCCATCAAACTCGGCCAGCGCGGTAAAGCACGCCCTACGATTCGAAAAGGCACCCCCGATTTGGACTCAATCATGGCGTGTCCGCGAACAAGCTTCTTCAAAGGTGACAACAAATCGACTTCCTGAAACGCCTCACGCAGCGCGGCGACTGCGGAATTTACCGTTTCGTACTGACCATCGTCGGTACGCCAAGTCGCTTCGATACCTCGCAGAAAAATACACTTGATCTCAAAAGTCATCGACATGTCCTAAAACCTGAGATCGAGGCGACTAAGAACTAAACAGCTTGCTTTTGATGGCACGCCAACCCCAAAGCATCAAGCCCATCAAAAGAAGCCCCATCACTAATAACATGAGCATCTCAAAACCGATTACTGCAATCATGGTTTGCATTCGAACATTCCAAAAGGCGTCCCAACCAAGCAGCGTCAAAAGAGTCCCCACGCAAAGATAGGGTCCAAATGGAAGTTGGTTATCACCCGTGATCAGGTAAAGCACGATGACAAAACAAATAGCTACCATCGGCGCTATAAAGAAAGCGATCCACGTCGGTTGCCAGCCAAGAAATGCACCAACCATAAACATTAATGTAACGTCTCCGAACCCCAGAGCCTCCATGCCAATCGCAGTCGTTGCGACAACTCGGACTGCCCAAACCAACACGCCACCAATGGTCATTCCAACCAAACTAGTCATGCACGCTCGCCAAGAATCTGCTGGCAAAAAGCTCCAACCTACAGCAACAAGTAATTCGCCTAAAACCAAGATCGATAAGATCAACTTCCACGTAGGACGCCTTACAAGCCCTGCAAAGAAAAATTGAATTGCTTTCCTCCAACCACGACGAAGTCGTACTCGCCGATCGGCAATCGCGAAACACCAGATGGAGAAACACATCATAGCAATTAAGAGTTGTTGAAATGATGAGAATGAATTGAATGCTTGAAATGGTGAAGTCCAATCCAAAACGGTTGGCCAACTCTTTGTTGCGTTGTCCACGGCTGAGGTCCATAAATGAACCGGTGCATAAAGACTGAATAATGTCGTCATGAGCAAGCCACAAATGGTTCCTGGAATCGTCACCCAATCTGGAATAGTTCGCTCGTCAAAATCAATGAAGGTTGCAACGACCATAAAGCAACAAAGCGAAGCATGAGAAATATACTGAACGTGTAGCGACTCCTGAAGCTTCGGAACCAAAGGCCACGCAAGCGGTGGCAACAAACCTCCAGTGAGCTCGTAGTAATACAACCATGCAAGAAAGAGTGGAAAAAAGAGCTCGATCAGCATTGGTCGCAGCCAAAACCGGCTACCGAACAGTGCGTCTTCATGAGTCAAACGAAGCCACCCGACAATCGGGATGCGACTTGCCACTGGTGGATTCAAGATCGTTGCTTCTGAAACAACAAGATGGCTTGGAGAGTCGGGCTGATCACTTTTCGCTTTCGAATTCTTCTGCTTGGTTTTCTTTTTTTGCTCTCCGTCTTCGGTGGCCGATTGCACTTGAAGCTCTTCAAAGTGCTTGCGAACGACGTCCCGAAATCGCTTACGGTTCCAGGGACTTATCGGCAGCGGAAAATAAGCTGCATTATAAATCGCCCAATTGATCACCGGTGTTATCAACAGACCGAATGCGACGATCGCAGTCAGTCGTACTTCCATCGATAAACCTATCCACCATTGAATCATCGTGATTCTTTCGATTGTTGATGCGAGTACCATCGAAAGATATCTTCCGCTATTTCAACCGTTTTGCGTTCGTCGGTTTCAACGGAATAGGTTGAAACAGATTCATAAATAGGTGACCTAGCCGCAAGTATCTTTTTAATTTCGTCCAGTCCTGCAAGATTCGTTAGAGAGGGTCTTCGATCGGCAGTCGTGCTATCGCCGTGTATTCGGGAATAAAGATTGAATTCGGAGGCTTTTAACCACACAACATATCCAGTCTCACGAATGATCTCGTTGTTTTCCTGACGCAGAATCGCTCCCCCACCAAGTGACAAAATGTGCGGAAGCGAGAGCCCGGACAGCGACAATATTGCTTCTGTTTCCAAAGCACGAAAACCACTTTCGCCCTCCGTTTCAAAAATTGCACGTATCGACCGCCCAGTAGTCAGCTCGACTCTTTCATCGCTGTCGAATACAGGCCAGCCTAGCAATGCAGCAAGAGCCTTACCGACACTCGTCTTTCCACTGCCTCGATAACCAATCAGATAGATATGTCGTATCATTTGGCAAGCAATTGATTTCGTTTATCGAAGCGGTCGAGGTACATCGACACCCATTGCGAAGCCTTCTCAAATTCAAGCTTCGTCTCCGCCGAAACGACTTCTTGATGCGCCGTATCGCGACGGAGAATCTGTTGTTGAAGCCGATCGACGACTGCGACTAGATCCGAATCGAAATCCGCTATCCGTTTGAGGACTTCTGCATCGACTTTTCGCGACTCAAACTTGGCCGAGTACCCTTCAAAAGCCGCAAGCGTTTTCGATTGAATGTGGTTGATTTGCTCTCTTAACTTTTCACCCGTTAAAACCGAATCCAAATCTCCAACAGCCAAACGAGCTTTGACATATGATTGCAAATCACCTTTGCATTCTTGGAGTCGCTCGGCAAGATACTCTCGCGCTTTGCGGTCTTCTTTGCGACGATTCTCGCTTTCAAGATAAGAATTGTATCCAGGTAGCATCGGGGAATGCTCAAAGTCTTTCACGCAGGGGATTAGGTTCAGGGGATTAGGTTCAGCGACACTTCAATAAACTGACGAGGTTGTTCGGTTAGCGCATTGAGTTACGTTAACAGGCGGGCACGCTCGCCGAGTACCACAAAGGACATCAATATCGTAACGCCAAATTATTTCCGAGTCACCCACGGCTTGCCTGGATGCTATATCTCTGTATTGTTCATCGCCTACGGAAATCGCGAACTTCAGGGCCCTCACCAGCAAGTAGCTCTGGTCAAAAGGAAAATTTTTAAAAAATGACACATTCTCAAATTGCATCTCTATCGTGTGTTGTGGTTGGTGCCGGTGGAGGCATCGGAAAAGCCTTGTGCTCGCAAATTGCAGCTGCCGGTGGCCGAGCG
>JANODQ010000526.1:0-6943 GCA_031412775.1 Pirellulaceae bacterium
CCGTTACGTATGCCCGCAGGCTGCGCCAAGCGGCTGATAGAAAAATGATTAGCCGCCACGCGCAGCGTGCGGGCGTATTCAGAATCACCGTTACGTATGCCCGCAGGCTGTGCCAGGCGGCTGATAGAATAATGATTAGCCGCTACGCGCAGCGTGCGGGCGTATTCAGAATCACCGTTGCGTTATGCCCGCAGGCTGCGCCAGGCGGCTGATTTGGTGTTAATCGAGATCTTTTCGATCTTGGGCTTCACCGGCGTATTGGATACAGACCTCTAAATCCTCCTCCGTGTTGATACACTTCCAATCGCCACCTCGCGTCCAAACAGTCCGATCACAAAATCGATTGTCCATCAACCGTAATTCGCGCGTACACCGCGCCTTCAATTGATCCCGAACTGTAGCACCGTCACGGCCCGGTGCCGTGATGACCACGTGTACATGGTTGGACCGCGGATTTGCGATCCAGAGCTTCCAACTGCGATCATTACAAATCTGTTGGATGGCTTTCTCAACGCAAATGCGGTTATTCTCGGCAAGCAGCTCAATTGAATGTTTTAACCGCTCTGAATGCCAATTCGCCAATAGTGGTCGCGCCAGTTGCGTTCCACTGCCACGCTTGACCCACCCGCGATTATCGCCAGGCAGAAAGGTTCCATAAACCGTCCAAGTAATAAAGAAAGCGATCGGTTCGTCGTTCATGGATGGGCCCAGATTTGTTCACCCAAAAAGAATATTAGCCGCTACGCGCAGCGTGCGGGCCTTGTCTCAATTTCAGCTACGACGATGCCCGCAGGCTGCGCCAGGCGGCTAATAGAATCAAAACGCAATTGATCAGCCGCTACTCGCAGCGTGCGGGTCGTGTCTCAAGTTTAGCTACGACGCTGCCCGCAGGCTGCGCCAGGCGGCTGATACATTTACAGCCGACTAAATCGCGGGGACGCTCTCAAGATCTCTCGCACTTTCAAAAACAAGCTGCGAATCTCCGCGGCGTCTTCTTCGGTAACAGCCGAATTCGGCTGATAAACCATCTGGATAGTAGAAACAGGCGGTACTAAAAACGCCTCACGCGAACCCGCATAGGATTGTTTACCCATCAACGCACGAAAAGTTCCGATCGCTTTCTCTTGCAACAACATCAAAATGTCGGACGTTTTTGCCGGTGGAGGAACAACAGTTTTCCCATTCCGGTCAACGGCCGTAAAAAGCACTTGCCCACTTTCGCCGGTAAGCTTTGTCAAATCCAATTTTGTTAGATTCAACGCCCCAATTTCCAAATCCTGGATATCCTGGACATTGAGCATGTCCGCGGCCGGACGCTCGGATTTTTCTCCTCCTTTGCCATAGGTCTGATGCATCGATACATCCCAGCCCAAATTGGAATAGCAAACCGCTAGCTCATGGTAGTCATCAAAAACCCCATCGACAGATAGTAGAACAGATTTGTTGTTTCTATTGACCAGGGTCCAAATATAAGAATCTGAACCCATGTTATGGTTTTCGCTACGATGTTCATGTTTAAAAGAAACAGTTCGCCATTCGCTGATCTGCTCTGGCAAGAATTCCGAAATCGGCTCAACCAATTCGCGTTCGGTGGCGATGCTGTCGTATTGGTAGCTCATGGCCATGTACGTGAGCCGAAGTGAAACAAGAGCCAACAATCCAAACAGACAACACCAGACAATCCCGGCCGCCGGCGCCCCGTACCAATTCAATTGATCGATGATCGGTTTAAATCCCGACGGTGTTGCAATCGTCGTCGATTGAGCAAAATCCGGTTCATCATTGAGATCTTCCGGGAGACGAAGGAAGACACCCAGCAATTGATTCGTGCTGAGTGTTGTAGCGAAGATTAAGAAAAAGATCACCAAGCCCAGGACATCATGTTGCCATCCGGTGGCAACCGAAAAATCGGTACTGTCCTCCACCCAAACGACCACCGTGATGCGAATGGCATTGAAGATGACTACCCAAAAAAGTGTTTGAAGTATGTTGAAGATATTCCTCAACCAGTGATAGCGGTTCATCAATCCCCAGACCAGAATGGCTGTGATGCTTGAAAAGAGTGACCGTATTCCGCTACATGCTTCTTCGGCCATAAAACTTTGTTCGGGGAGCACCAATACAACACCTTGTCGGTAGTGCAAAATGCCGATTGCGTCGAGCAGCAGACCGGATATTTGACTCGCAAACCGTTGCATGCTGATTGTCAAACTCAGTTCCAAAAACTCAGGGACTGGTCGGATCGCTAAAAGCACCAAGGCAGCCGGAAAAAGGATCTTCAGGCCCGACCAACCGTAAACACAGTAAACGAAAATCACTAAAAACAGGATGAGATTTATCCATCCAAGCCATGAGAAGGACGAAATGATCGCAAGCGCAAGAATGATTAAATTCAATGTCAACGCGATCGCTAGGACGTATCCATTTGGACGAAGCGAAACGAGATCATTTTCGGTGTTCGATGGAATGAATAATATTTTCGATAGTTCACCCCAGCGAACGTACAGAACCGCGCCAGCCGCAACGATCGCGAATGGGAAGTATTGGAATGTCTCCGATCCCCACATGAAAGACAATTGAGCTATCACCAATGGCAAGTGAGCGATCACACCCAGCGACAGCAAAATCCAAACGAGATATTTATTTAAATGCATAAGTAACGTCGATCCGGGCAGAACTGGAACCAATCAGCCGCCACGCGATAGCGTGCGGGCGTAATTTTCAGGACAGGTTCGACTGAATAGTTGTCCAGCGATGCCCGCAGGCTGCGCCAGGCGGCTGATAGAATTATTATCGACTGACGGATTGCAATTCCGCATAAAACCGATCCAAGATCGACTTTTTGCTGAGATGGTCAATCGCATATTCCCTGGCGATTTTACCCAAACGCTCCCGCTTGTCGGGGTCGCCTGCCAGCTTCACCACCGCGTCGGTAAACGCAACGACATCACCGGGTGGAACGATACACCCGCTACCAGCGACGACTTGTGCAATCTGAGTTCCTGGACTCGCACAGGCCACCACAGGCCGTCCTGTCGCCAACATTCCGGTGAGTTTGCTAGGCATCACCAAATCGGCCGCATCCGCTTTTTGCGGAAGCAAATGAATATCAGCACAATTCATAAGCTGATTAAAGACTTCGAAAGGTTGGACAGGTAGCAACGTCAAGTTCGTAAGACGTCGAGCTTGGCCTTTCCCTGAGCCGTAGGCGCTAGCCTCGGGTGTGGATCGTCTATCAGATAGAAAGTCGGTACTTGCGCCACCCGTGGCTAGCGCCATCGGCTCAGGGGTGCTAATTGTTGTCGCGTCGAACTGCGTGGCTAGCGCCGGCGGCTCAGAGCCTTCGACGACTGCCTGGATGGCTGGGAACGCTGCACCGTGTCCGCAAATTACAAAATGAAGATCAGAACCGTGTTTCTCCTGACTTTCCGTAACTCGTCGGGCTGCTTCCACGATCAGCTCCAACCCCTGCTTAGCCCCAATATTACCAGCGTAAAGCGCGATACATTTATCAGCGGGAAGGTTGAATTGCTCACGGAACGCTTTCGGATTTTCCAAAGGCCGCATCGCATCGCAATCGACCCAGTTGGGAAAGAGATAAGTCCGATCCGCATCGACCCCTTTTGTGGCTAGGCGATCGATCATGCTTGTCGAGATCGTCGACACGCGATCAAAGCGGCGCATCAGAAACGCCTCGACGGCGAGCACCGCTTTCTTGAGAAGAGGCTGCTTCAGAATGCCAAGTTCAAAAGCCGCATCGACTTCGAAATCTTGAACGTGCAGCCACGCTTTCGCGCCACACGCTCTGGCCGCCAACCAAGTCGTTGGCATGCAGAAGGCAGCCGGCTCGACGGTCATGATCACATCGGGCCGCATCCTCAGTGCCGACCAAACCACCACCGGGATACTCGACAGGCCGAACGACGCAAGGTGGACAATTCGTTTCAGCCCACTGACCTTGCCTGGCACCCATAGCGGGCACCGAATCACCGTCAGTCGCCCACGAACCTTGCGTCGTTCGCCATGATCGCGAAGGTCATCTTCGGTGGCCTTGAGTTTGGTTTCCTTCGAATCACGCCACCAACCCCATTTGCGAAAGCCTTCGTGAATTTTCCACTGCGGATAATATGGAGGAGTCGTAACGACCGTAACATCACAACCGCGACGCAAGAGGTCGTAGACCATCTCGCCTGAGTATTTCCCAATCCCAATTTCTTCTGGGGCAAAATTCAAACCATGAAGAAGTATTTTCAAAGTTGTTGAGTAGCCAGTCTTCAGTAGGCTGATACCGTGTTTTAACGCCTACGTGCTCACGGCGATCGAAAACGTGTTCGGAGCGACGATTGAAGCTCCTGAGCCAGCTTGGACAGTTCGGCCAATGACTTTTGTTGTAGCTCCGCTTCGCTGGAAGCAACCATCCCAAGAACACTTTGGCACGTTCGAATCGTCCCCATCAATACGCCTTCCTCGCGGCCTACTTCTCGGCCTTGTTCGAGTCCTTCTTCGCGGCCTTCTTCGCGGCCTTCGGCTTTCGCTAGTCGTTCTACCGATGTTACGTATGGCATCTGTTTTTCCTTTTCGATAGATTCCAAATCACTCTTGAATTGCATCTCCAGATCGGTCGGTAAGTCCATCATCCAATCGTTATCGCGTGTCGAGTAGTGTTGATTGATACAACTGCCTGTTAGGACACGGAAAGCACGGAAGACACGGCCCGTCATCTCAGTGTCTTCCGTGCCATCCGTGTCCAAAACAATACTAAGTCATGCGTATTCGATTTGGCTTTGTTGTCTGTTATCTCTGTATGCAAGGACCCGTAACGATGAAAGCTGAATTCGAGGAATGCCTTCAGATAGAAATCCAAAAACTCCTTCCAAGGACTATCGTATTCGCTTATCCATACGCCCCAATCATCCGCCCAGCGTCAGCTTCCAAGAAACCTCCGGGTTTACCCCGGAGGAGCATCATGCAACTCAACTAAACATCTAGCACGAAACAGACACAGAAACCTCTGGGTTCACCCCGGAGGAGCATCATCACCCAAACTACACGACCGCCTGAACACCAATCCTGAAACCTCTGGGTCCATCCCAGAGGTATTTCATCCCCTCGAACTACAATTTGCGTCTAGGACGTTGCAGATAACAATCCATCGGCATGAAGCCGGATGGTTTTTTTGCGAGGCTGGAAAGGGCATGTACTAGGCTGAAACATAACAATCCACTGGCATCAAGCCAGTGGCTTTCAAAAGAATCGCGGCGTAATCAAGAGTGGAAACGAGTTCGAATTGCAAGCTGAAGTTCCTCTGCCAGTTTCGTTAATTCATCCAGCGACTTTTCTTGAAGTTCTGTGTCATTTGAAATCGTAATGCCCAGGACGCTCTGACATGTTCGAATCGTTCCCAGCAATACGCCTTGTTCAAGTCCTTGTTCAAGACCCTGTTCAAGTCCTTCTTCGCGGCCTTCGGCTTTCGCTAGTCGTTCTACCGATGTTACGTATGGCATCTGTTTTTCCTTTTCGATAGATTCCAAATCACTCTTGAATTGTATCTCCAGATCGGTCGGTAAGTCCATCATCCAATCGATTACTCGGAATAATCGTCGGATTTCATCGGCTTCGTATCCGCGCTCATATAAAGATCGTATTAGTCGAACTTTCCAGTGGTGACGGTTATGCGGCTCGCGAGCTGTCTTCATCGTCATCAAGTGAGCTAGGACGATGGTTGCAAAGGGATTCTTTGACTCCTCGAGTGCTTGGAGTTCGCTGGCGTAATCGAGTAGTTTAAGGGTCGGAAAGCGAAAATCGATTCGGCAACCGTAGATCTCTTGTGAATATCCTCCGGGGCGCCAGTTCGGGTTGTCGTCACCCAGGACCGCTAGACTCACCAAGGGCTTGTCGTACTTGTCGGCAATCCGATAGAAACAGACGAACATCCGTTTGGGAAACGACTCCGTCTTTTGCGATTGGACTTCAATGTGAATTAAAAGCCATTTAATCACGCCATCGCGCATGTGGACTTCGGCCAGCTTATCGACCACGCGGAGCCCAGAGTCGCTCTCAGGAGCAATCTGCTGCAGTTCTTTGTCTCGCATGATCACTTCCTGAGACCAATCGATTTGATTGTGGATCTCAGGAAAGCTGAATTCGAGAAATGCTTTCAGATAGAAATCCAAAAACTCCTTCCAAGGACTATCGTATTCGCTCATTCAAACGTGTCCATCAGCGCAACGCACGTGTAATCAAATTCACAACCGCATGCCTACTGTCAAACGACTAGCCCCTAGCTACTAGCCCCTAGCTACTAGCCACTAGCCACTAGCCACTAGCCCCGTCCTCGGCACTTCCAACACCACATTGCAACCCATGTGAAGTTCAATACTTACTTGATTGCAAGTGGTTACGGATTCGAAACCATTGTCTTTCCGATGGTAGTGTTCAAAGACATGCGAGTTCAAATCCACTATTAAGTAGTCTTTGACACCACGAGCGTTATACAAATCGCGTTTGGAATTGCGATCTTTCTCTGCAGTACTCTCCGACAGTACTTCGATGATGAGTGACGGAGCCGATTCAATAAAGCGTTCGGGAAAATCGCCACAGCAGACCGAAACATCCGGACGCACCACCGTGTGGTGATCGACATGCCAATCGACTTCCATCAACACAAAACAGTCATTGCATTTCTGATCATCCAGTTGACGATTGATCGACGTGGCGAGCCGAGTGGCTACCCACTGGTGTGATCCAAAAGGGCTGGGAGACATTGCAACGGGAATACCTTCCCACAGTTCCCAACTTCCTTCCCAGTTAAGGTAGTCGGATATGGAATAATCGGGTCTGTACCGCAATGCATGCATGTCAAGAAATCCCAAAATGTTTGTTGCTATCCAAAAACGACCATCAGCTGCCTACCATCAACTCCGAACTTACTCTTGAATTGTAT
>JANODQ010000527.1:0-2183 GCA_031412775.1 Pirellulaceae bacterium
CCGGGTTTACACTTCGAGTTACCGTTTGTGATTGGAGTGTCAATCGCGAGGGGGATCGTGCATCTGACGATCGCGTGGTTGCATTTTTAGCGGTTGTACTATCGTAAATCTGCGTATCGAAAGGGCTTGAACTGGCCCTGGCTTGATAGCTGGCGGTAACAACGCTTGAGAGTGTTGGTTGCGAATTATTAGAAATAGCCAGCCGGGCTTGCCAAAGTCGAAGTTCGCTGCTGCCTCGCCAAGCTGCATGCTGAATCGCAGCAAGTTCCGCGGCCCCTTCCTTTGGATAATCTCCGATAAGTAGCTCTAAGCATGTCGACCAACGATCCCAATGGCCACGACGTCGCGATTCTTGAGCAACAGTCCATAGCGTCTGAGATCGCGCGGACCGGGACGTCGAATGGATAAGCTGGTTGAGTGCGAGAAGCCATCGATTATCGCGTGTGGCGTTTTCAACTTCCATGTCGATTAACTTATGAAGATTGCTTTCGCGTTGGAAGCTGGTAATCGCAGTCTGGTAACGAAGCGTCTCGATAGATGCGGCTGGTCTCATCGCTCCTGGTTGTCTAATTTCATCAGGCAGCAGGCTACCCTTTCCGCCACTTGGCCTTGCACCGAAGACCACGGCATATTCACCGTACTGTTCCCAAGGTGGCATCGAATCGTCGCCCGCGCCATACGAATCGTTCTTAGCAATAGATTCTTCCGACTGCGTTGTTTGCCCGCCGACGGAAACAAGTAATTCACCGAGCAAAATTCCTTCTCGATGCACCGGAGTTGTTGGTGTCAGTTGGAGTTCACTGCGTCGACGTTCGTTCTGAGAATCCGAAATGGATCGAGCCAGTAAGGTCTTACAATCCCATGCCTTGTCCGGGATTCCAGAATCTTTTGAGAAGCACTCGTAACGACTGTCGCTTGCACGATTGCGGGCCGTTATTACCATCCTTGCAGCAGCCTGCGTGAGTGGGTCCTCCGAGTTGAAGCTGTCGCAGACAATTACGTCCGGTCGATATTGGCGGATAGCTTGGATTGCAATTCTATCGATCAAGCTTTTAAAGCCTGGTTGCTGAAGCTTCGAATCGTAGATCGCCAATTCCTCACGAAGCCGACTTCTTGGATTACTCATAACGGGAAAGTGGTTCATCGTTTCTAATCCCGAGATGCCAAGCTCGCTTGCAAGAACCGCGGCTCTGCTCGCACTGTCGCACCAAGGCGAAGCACGTTCGAAGATGCGTTCGCTATGAAAGATGATCCCGCCCGTGTGCGCTCGCGACTCGCGTGCGACTATCGATAGAGCGTCCCAAGGAATCGTTGCTTGAATGGCCGTCAAGCTTAGTAAGGCAAGTCGAGATCCCTCCTGACCTAAGATCCACCAACCCTGCCCCGAGTTTCTAGTTCCAATGATTGTTGCAAGACCACCACCAGCGAAAAGCGTATCGTTCCCGACCGACGCTATCGAATTTAATGGCAGCGACTGAGATGTCGTTTGCGTTTGCCAAGAGTCACCAAGGTCGTCGCTGGTCCAAATCACACTTCCAGGACTACCGACCAACCAACAGCGTTTCAGCGGGATCGAATGCGTGGTTTTTAATCCTGAGCCGTAGGCGCTAGCCTCGGGTGTATTTCGATGAATTGTAGCAGCGTCAATACCCGTGGCTAGCGCTATCGGCTCAGTATTCTCCGGCCCAGTGTATCCCGCGGGCGAGGAAGCAATCGCCGGTGAATCCAGCTTCTGAAAGGCGATATCCGACAAACGAATAAGTGCTTGATCGGTTGCATTTCCGGGCAAGCGTTTTTGAAGCCACTGTTGACCGTCAATGCTGTGATAGATTTGCCCAGATTGACCGACCAACCACCAGCCTGAATCGTTGTAAGCGGCCTTAAGAATTCGGTGCGAAGCGTTTCCGCCGATCGGCAATAACGTCGGCGGCTTTCTAGCTTCAAAGCGAAAGATTCGCCCAAGGCGATCAACAACAATTCCATTGGAGACATCTTTCCAAGCTGCTGTTTGGATATGGGAAGCGGCTAGCTCTTTTCCAGTCCAAGTTGTCCCGCCGTCGATGGTCTCAAACAAGCCCGTGTGAAATTTCGGCGACCAATCTCCCCAAACGATCCAGTGTCGATCGCTTATCTTTTGAATGCCCGTCAGTCTTGGAAGGCCTTCGCTGGGAAGCTCTCGCCAA
>JANODQ010000528.1:0-1967 GCA_031412775.1 Pirellulaceae bacterium
CTGATTTCGGCCTCAACTTCGTCGAAGATGGCCTCTTCCTCAAATGAATCGCCGCAATCAAGATGGCCAATACCTATTCACATTGCGAGTGTTCAGAAAGTCCCGGAAAAGATAAGGTTTGTGTATGCTGTCTCTTAAACCCAAGGGGCTATCAGTCTGGCCGGACGTGACCACAAACGTCGTCGCGAGCGAATCCCGGTTGCGGTAAACTAGCCACTTCGCAAAATTTAAATTGGAATTGAATAAATCGGCTCGGCTACTGGGTCTTTAGTGTCAGTGAAAACAAATCCTTGGGGAGCAGCAATGAGTGGATTGGCGTCGCGATTGGCTGATGACGAGCAATCGGCGTGGGCCGAATTGTATGATGCGACTGCGAATTCACTGTTCCATTACATTACTACGCTTACAGGTGATCCCGATGTGACCGCTGAGATCTTGCAGGAAACATTTGTGCGTTTGTTTCGGACTCGAGAGCGGTTGCGAACGGTGGAGGATTTGAAAGCGTTTGTGTTCACCGTAACCCGAAACGAGGCCAATCGGTGGCTGAGCACCAGGGCACGTCGCCCGCGTTTTTCAGAGCTGAATGAACATCTCGCTTGGCATGCGGGTGATTCACAGCATGAAGATACAGATTTGCTGCACCATGCGATTGCCGGGCTATCAGTCGATCAGCGTGAGGTTGTTCACTTAAAAACGTACTGCGAATTTACGTTCGCGCAGATCGCTGAAGTTTTGAACTTGCCCGTTGGAACTTGTACAAGCCGATACCGCCGAGCTTTATCTACTATCCGAACGACGATCCAGGAGCAGTTGAGATGAACGAAAACAACGATATCGATAAGTCACTCCACCAACTGAAACTTCCGCCAGCTCCCGAGATGCTTCGTGCTGCGGTACTTAACGCGATCGAAGCTGAGCGAGAGATGCAACGGAAAGTGACTCCCGTCGAGTCTCATCAACGTCATTGGTTCGCTCGCGTCGAGCGGATTGCGGCGTTCGCGGCTCCCTTTTTACTGTTGTTTAGTTTGGCGATTTTCGGCCTTGTTGATCGATCCGCAAGCAATCTGTTACGCCCAAATCTGATGCAATCGGTTGCCGATTCAGGTGATCCACGCCTCCGCGATACGAATCGTTTTATGGATGACTATGGATTGACGACGCCGGAGGTTTTTTTTGCTCAGTACTTCGCTCTCCTTCAAACCTTAAATTCCGAGTTGTTCCATGAAACGCATAAAAAAGATCCTCAAGTGGATGGCAATTGGCCTCCTCTCGGTCATCTCCATCATGATTCTGGTTCTCGCCTTTCTGACTTGGCGTGAATCACGCCTCTTGGAAGCTCGATTGGTTCCACTGCGTGAGGCCGGTAAGCCGCTGAGCATTCAAGATTTGGCGACGTTACCGATACCTGACGAACAGAACGCCGCCAAAGCACTTGAGCCGTTGAAAGATGCCTTCGACCAGTTCAATCAACAGCTTGTAAAAGCGACTGCGAAATTCGAGACTGACGAACAATACGAATCGGCAAGCATTGAAGTTGCGAGGAGTATCGATGACGCTTTTCCACAGCTCAATGCCGAACTGCGTGCAGCATGCGGCTTGACCGACTTTCAACCAGACTGTGATTTTTCGCGAGGTCCGTCAGTGTTGCTGGAAGACGTCACAGAGTATCTTGGTTCCGCAAGAACGCCTGCGAGAATACTCTACGGTCATGGATTGATGTCGTTGGCCGACGGAAATACGGACGAAGCGATGCGTGATGCCATTGCATTGCTGCGTTGGAGTGAACAAATTGCACAAGAGCCGTTGCTAGTCAGCTACCTTGTCAGCGCGGCAATGTTTAGCCAAGCAACCGAGTTGGTCGCACGAGGTTTGTATGCCGGCGATGCTTCACCTGCGGTGCGTTCAGAGCTGCTCAGTGTATTCAATGATACAGCCGATGATGCGACGCTCCTTGAGAACTTTTCTCG
>JANODQ010000529.1:0-3368 GCA_031412775.1 Pirellulaceae bacterium
ACCGAATTCGTTAAAGTCCTTGATGGTGGAAACGGACAAACGGGAACACGCACAAATTGGTCGGGGGAAAATCCTAAGGGAACGGAGGTCGTTTCGGTAGTTTTTAAATCGAAATCGTCGGATATCGATTCGAACGAAGCGATAGACATTCTCCCCAGCGAAACGCCAATCGTTACTTCTAAATGGACCGGCGAGCTATCGACTCTCAAATAGGACCGAGGCTCTTCCCGCCGCATTTGAGTGGCGCTGCCCGAAGTGCGTTCGACGGTGAGGGCGAGTTGGGCCTTCGATAGTTCGATCATGGTAGAAAAATAAGGGCGGTCATCGATGCCGCCGCCTGATGGCTATGGCGGCAAGGACGTCGGTCGTGTTGATTCGGCACGAGGGTGAGCGCATTTTCGTGGATGGCCGCTACAATCAAGGCTAACGGACCGTTCGCCCTTACTCCGGAAAGAGTCCAGCGTGTCAAAGAAGATTGGTATTCGCCCTTGGATTGATTTTGCGTTCCGCAAGATCTTCGGAAAACCTGGCAACGAAATCTGTTTTATTAGCTTGCTCAATTCCGTGCTGGAGTTACCGCAACCGATCCAGAGCGTGCAGTTCCAAAACCCTTTCTCATTGAAGGACTTTCAAGACGATAAAATTGTTTGCGTTGACGTCAAGGCGGCCGACGATTTGGGGAGGATCTTCGTCGTAGAAATCCAAATCGTGGTTCATGCCAGCTTTGCTAAGCGAGCGATGTTCTACGCTTGCTCGGCTTATGCAGACCAACTCCGCAAAGGCCAGGGATATGGCGAACTCAAAGCGACCTACTGCGTCTGCTTGCTGATGAGGGAATTGTGGGATGACAGGCGATTCCACCATCATTACCGTTTAGTGGAACGGACCTCAGGTGTTGTGATGGATGAATCGATCGAGATTCACACCGTCGAGCTATCGAAGTACAATGGAACGGTTCAGAGTGTCCGAGATGCCAGCGATTTAGAGCAGTGGTGTTACTGGATCAAGAATGCTGACGATCACTCGGAGGGGAACTTCGCGAGTTGCTTCCAGATCTAGCGTTTTTACGAGCGACTAGCGAACTACACGATATCCAAGAAATTACTGAGGAGAAAGCCATGTACGATTCACGCGAGAAAGCCATCTTGGACTACGAGTCCAACCTGATCGATGCCCGAGAAGAAGGTCGACAAGAAGGTCGAGAAGAAGGTCGAGCGATTGGTCGCATTCAGTTGCTTCAGGATTTGCTTGGAGATCCAGTGACAAGCGAAGAGTCGTTACGTACTACGCCGATTGAACAACTTGTGTCTATGGTTGAAGAGCTGCAATCAAAGCTTCGCCAGAGAAATGTCTGACAAACCCTGGTTGCCGTCAATGCACCTACGTCTACGACAACAACGATTGTGTTCTGCTCCAGAGACCCGATCGGGTATGGTCGTCGAGAATTAAACTTGTTGGAACTCTCCATAAAATATTGACAGTGGATCGGTGTTTATTTCTGGATAAAGTTTTCCGTTAAAGGGTCGCTTACTCAGGACTCTCCAATAAAGCCCCTAATAAACTCTGGGTATTGAAATCTGCCTTAATCTGCGCAGCCATCGGTCGCCACTTTAGGCGACCGACCGACGGCGGCGGACAGGCATTCGAAGACGGAAACCGGCTCAGGTCTCTTTTAGCGGTGATTCAGTAGGTGCCAACCACTTATCGCATAGAAGTCAACGGAATTTTTCATCGCTGTATATCGACCTCGATCGAGGCAATAGACATTCTCATCGGGGAAACCTCGCGCGATCGTTCTAACGAAATCGACGGGATGTGGGCTTCAAACAGGACCGAGGTTCTTCAAGCCACTCTTGAGAGAAACTGGTGGAAGTACTTTCAACGGTGGCGGGCAAACCGGGCCATTGTGTTGGCAATCGTGATCGGACTGCAACTGCGATTATTTGCACTTCTTGATCGAGGGTTACTGCGATTAGGCGGTGATGCCTTTGGGACCGCGATGGGGTCCGATAAGCGAGGTACAATTTCGTGACGTAGCTAGATCGCTCTTCAACCAAATTAGACAGGTATGTAAGAGAGATTTTTAATATGAGCTGAGATCGATTGTACGTGTCGCAATATCTTTCGTAAACCGGGCCATGCGATCTGCTTGATTCGTTTAATCAACTTGCTACTAGAGCTACGCAGCCGCATCGAAGACTTCGATTTCCAAAACCAATTTTCGCTCGAAGACTTGGAGGACGACACGCTTATCTGAGTTGACGTGCAAGCGACCGACAAAGTAATTCGGAATTTGGGTCGACGGTCGCTACGTGGATCAGTTTTTCAATATCCAACCACCCTGCCAGTATTTGGTTGCTTGGTAAGCACTACTGAAATGAGAACGCTCATCGATTGGCAACTACTCGCCAAAGTAACCCGACGCAAAGGACTCGGGATAGAGACGAGATCACGAAAATGTTGTGATAGGATTCGATTGACGTACCAAAATGAGCGATCCACCATCCACCTGCCAATGCCCCAAGGCACCAGGTTAACGAGTTCCCGAAGTTAAATATTGTTAGTGCTGTGGCTCGTCGCTTTTGTGGTAGCTCTTCCATAAACATGAGAAAAAATGCAAGCTCGTACGCTGACCATAGAAACCCACTCAGCATTTGAACAACGATCAACCACCACAGCGATGGCGACAGAATCCAAAGAGAAGCCAACGGCAAAAGCCCGATTCCTCCGATAACCAACAATCGATCGGTACCGTACTTCTGAGCAATTTTCCCCCAAAGATTCATCGCCAGAACACGGGCCACTAAAGCCGCGGCGATGATGGTCGCGAAAGCCGCATAGCTGTAGTTCAATTGCTTGATGATATAAGGCACAAAATATGGCCCGGAGAATTGCACGCAGGCTTGCATGCAGATGAGGTAAATGATCAGACTGCGGCTCTTGGAACTAATCCCCCGCCACGTTTCCATCAGTTGTGCTGGCTCTGGGTGTACGTCGTCATCGGACTTGGCTGTCCGATGCTTGATCAAGTAAATCGAACAAGCCAGTCGCGACAACCCTGCCACCACAAACAACGTTGCGAATCCCCACAGCACCGCGTCTATGCCTTTGGTGAACTGTAAGAAACCACCACCAACCAAAAACCCAACCAGTGTTGTCAACTGAATAACGCGAGTTCGCTTGGCAAAAAAATTAGCTCGAATCGGTTGCGGAACTACATGTCCGATCCACGCGTTCCAAGCAGGACCGGCTGCCATCCCCGAGCCCCAATAGATAGACGCTACCAGAAAAAAAGCCCAAGCAGATATGGAACCGTAAATCGCAGCAGCAATCAGTGGCAAGAACGTCATCGCCTGAAGCGTGACCCC
>JANODQ010000530.1:0-11822 GCA_031412775.1 Pirellulaceae bacterium
GTGGCGAATGGCCTGGCCATCTGGGTGTCAATAGAGATGGAGTCGCGAGTGGGAGCGAGGCCATCTTCGAGCGACCTAACGGGGCAGCTGATTCTACTCCAGCAATCGCATGGGAGCTATCGGCTGGTGCTGGATATGCAGGAGCGTCGATTGCGGGCGGGCAAGTTTGCTTATTCGATCGAGACGGTGCGGAAGATCGAGTTCGACTGGTCTCGCTGGAAAGTGGGAAGCTTATCTGGGAAGCACGACTACCCGCAAACTATCGTGGCGGTGTCGATTCGGATCGCGGGCCACGATGTGTACCAACCATTCTCGATACCAGAATTGTTATTTATTCTGCAGCGGGTGATCTTTCCGTGATCGACCGCGAGAAGGGTTCCATCATTTGGACGCGACCTCTCCGAAAGGAGCTCCAAGCCGACGATGGGTACTTCGGTGCTGGAAGCACGCCATTGGTTTTCGGCGATCTTGTCATCGTTAATGTTGGTGGAAAAGATTCCGGTGTCGTCGCGGTTTCGCTCGCCAACGGAAAAACGATCTGGAAGACGGGAGAGTTTGAGGCCAGCTATGCTTCGCCGATTGCGATATCGGTATCCGGACAGCCACGCATACTTGTACCAACTCGACTCAAGACCATCCTCTTGAATCCGTCGGATGGTTCGTTGCTTAGCGAGATTCGGTTTGGAGCACGCGGCCCTACGGTCAATGCCGCAACGCCTATCGCACTCGATAAGGATCGGCTTTTTCTAACGGCTTCATACGGAATCGGCTCGCTTATTGTTGACACGTCAACTGGGAAGCTAGTGGAAGTCGAGCGTAACGAACTGGTGAGTAGCCAATATGCGACGCCTGTTCATTCAAACGGGATTTTGTTTGCAAGCAATGGACGAGAAGACGGTGGCGGCAGCTCCTACGAATGTATTGACACAAAAAAATTAAAGACAATTTGGTCTCATCCAGATATGCCGATTGCTCATTCAATTTCGGTCGGAAACAAAATTCTTGTCGTTGGGATTGATGGTCGAATTTGGGCGCTGCGGACCGATGCAGCCGGCTGGGCACCACTTTGGTCGCTTCAATTACCAGTCGGGAACTATCGGGCGTTGCCAGCGCTCGCGGATGGAGTTTTGGTGACTCGAACGGTAGATGCGGGAGCAAAATGGCGAGCAATTCGCCTTGATTGATGGGTGAAAAAAGCCTGAAGATTCGAAATTCTTCAGCAGGACGTGTTTGTACCTTCTCGGGATTGTTTGACTACATGTAGAATTGGGAGCATGAAGAATACCTTCAACTCCTCCCAAACCCCGATCCTGTCGACAACTGCTGACGATCTAACGCCAGCGGTCGAGTCGACACGTGGAACGTTTGAACTCCAAGCCAAGATTAAAAATGACTCGACAAAAATTGAGCCGCCGGTTCTAGCCGCGCAAGTTGGCTTTGCATCAGTTAGCAAGACATCCCGCGAGGCTAGCGTCTCCGGCTCCGGGGCTAGCGAGTCATCTGGGTTTACCAAAGATGCAGCTGGATCTAACGGGCTGACTGAAGATCTTACTCGAGCAGTTCAAATCTACTATCGGTGTAGTTGTGGCACGTCGTTTCTAGCTGATCCAGAAATCGGAGGAAGATGCACGCACTGCGATCGAGAAGTATCTCCGATCGCCTTTAAGTTGGGTCATACCGCCACGGTTTCTATTAATCATTTGGATCAAGGTGCTGACTTCCATGAGACGGCGGAAGCTCCGCTGGACATCACGGCTGGGACGATGCTCGGGCACTTCCGATTGGAACGAGTGATTGGTAGAGGAGGCATGGGGGCGGTGTACCGTGCGCTGGATACTTCGCTTCAACGATTTGTTGCGGTAAAGGTTATTCGACCCACTTCGATTCAGAGCGATGAACGCGTAGCGAATTCATTGCGAGAAGCCGTCGCGCAGGCAAGATTGAATCATCCTAACGTCGTTACAATCTACTATGTTGGACGTCATCGCGAAGAGCCATTCCTTGCGATGGAATTAGTGTCCGGTCCGACGCTTGCAGAAAAAGTTCGTAGCGAAGGGTCGCTCAAGTATGAGACGGCGGTCCAAATTGTGATTGACGTGGTCCATGCGTTGCAGCACGCCACTTTCTTTGGAATAATTCATGCCGATATCAAGTCGAGTAATCTGCTGCTTGGCCAGGATGGAACGATCAAGCTTTCGGATTTTGGATTGGCTCGCACATCGGATAACGTCGACGAAGGAGCAATCGCGGGGACACCGGCTTACTTAGCCCCCGAGCTGATCGAAGGTGTACCCATCAGTATTCAATCCGACATGTACGCGTTAGGTGTTACCATGTTCGAACTGGTTTTTGGACGGCTGCCGTTTTCGATCACTAGCAGAAATATTCGTGAACTACTTGCCGCTCAAAAGACATCCGTCATCAGTTATCCAACACCATGGCCGGCTAATATTCCGAAAGGGTTTATCGCAGTCTTAGAAAAACTACTGGCGAAGCAACCGCAAGACCGTTATGCAGATTACGATTCGCTTCTTATAGACCTTCGCGCGATTCAACCCGCTCGAACAACCATCGCTGGATTTGCAGGGCGGATCATCGCCTATGCAGTCGACCAAGTGATGCTGCTTTTGTGCATTGCACCCTTTGCGTTCGCCATTATCTACCTGGAATCGACTGAGTCCGAGTTGCGGATGATGATTCCATTGATTGCGATTGTCAGTCTCATTGTTCCGACGATTTATCTGTTGCTCATGCGGCGTGGATGGTCCAGTCTGGGGCGATATCTTTTCCAGCTTCGAATTACCGAAGAAAACGGGTTACCACCTGGCCGCGAGCAATTGCTGACGCGAGAAATCTTGCGAAACATGCTCGCATGGTTTACTCCTGCTGCTGCTTACTTCTCGCTCTTCTACTCGCCATTAGACTACATCTTAATGGCCTTGATCATTACCTTTCTTTTGGCCGATTCGATCTGTGTTTTTGTGTTCGATCACCACCGAACTCTTCACGACATTCTCTGCCGCTCGCGAGTCGTGCTGGACATTCGAAAAGGGACGTAGTTCGAGTAGATTCTGCTTGCCGAGCGGAACCCCCTCGCGCGATCATCTGTTTTGGGTTCGCCCGGCAGGCGAACCCTACTTTCGACTGTCCACCTGTTTTGGGTTCGCCCGGCAGGCGAACCCTACTAAGGTCTCTGAAAATAATTTTTACCCTGTGACCAGAGGTGTCACTCGCTTCGCGATCCTTACGTATATCGCTTTTGATATTCGTTCAATCGCACTGAAAAAGGGTATGAAAATGACAGCTTTGGGTAATCTTTCAACAAGCGTTCCATTCACGCAACTAACATTCGTTTTCCCTGAAACGGAAACGCAAACCCCACCGGCTTTGGGTCGCAGTGGATCTACTTCGCCGAGCAGCGCAGTTGTTGCTTCGCGTTCAATTCCGACTGGAGTCGCCGCTCCAGCCGAACGAAAGAAATTCGCTTCGAACACAGTTGCTGCATCAGCACCACGCCGCAATAAGACAGAGCACATCAGCGATCTGCTTCTGGTAGTGCTCGATCGCTACGGTATCGATGCCAACGAGTTCATGGCCGGACTGGAATGAGGAGCAAGGCGTGAGGCATGAAGCGTGAGGCTCGATCGCGCGAGCCAACTGCCAACTGCCTACTGCCAACTTTCTACTCCTTCCTCATCGCTTTGATCATCTCTTTCAGCTCGGCTATCTCTCGTTGCAAGATGGATAGCTGTTCGATTACTTCAGGGTCTGTTTTGGAGGGCTGGGATTGTGCGTTTTGCTGACGGCGGAGTTCGTTCAGCTCTTCACGATTCATGACCCAACCTGGCCCGAACTGGTTTTGTCCGTCATTCCATCCAGGAAAGCCTCCAGAAAAGCCTCCGGGGAAGTTGCGGTGAAACATTTCTTGAGGCGTCGGCGGAAGATTGTTTTGAGGGTTTGGTTGGCCGTTTTCACCATATTGAGGAAGCGGTATCGCTTGCCGCATGTCTTCAAAGCTTAGTTCAGCCAAAACTACAGGTTGAAGTTCGAATTCTAGATGTTCATTTCCTCGAAGAACCTCCAGCACCACTTTTTCTTTGTCGCGACCGGCTATTTGAACAGCTTCGACAAGCTGTTCCACGGTATCCATGGGGACGCTGTTGATCATTTCTACCTGATCACCGGGCCGTATTCCGACTTGTTCTGCCGGCGAATCCTTTAGAACGGATTGAACCCCAAAGATTCGCCGTTTCGGTTCGCTTGCGTCACTTTCCTTCGCGCGTTCGTTGGCTCGGTTAGAACCTGTCGGAATTTCTTGACAGTTGATACCGATTCGAAAATTGGACTGACCGGTTGTGTTTTGCTGAAACTGTCGAACACGATCCGACATTCGATTTATGTTCTCGCCGAGCCTGTCTGCTCCTTGTGCTATTCGTTGTCGAATATTTCCAGCAGAACCTTGTTGCTCGTTCGGTTTCGAAGACTCATTGCCTGCTTCGAATGTCACATTGGATTCACCGGGGGATTTTGAAGTCCATGTGATCATGCCTGCCCAGGATGGGTTGTTGGATGTGAGCTCTTCCAGCTTTCGTAAGATTTCATCAGTCGCCTGGTGTTGCGATTCAACTGGCAACCCGCTTTTTTCAAGGCGTGCTTGCAAAGCCATTTTTAATTCTGACAGTTGTGAAGCTTCACCACTTCCTTGGACCGAAACCAAGAGAGAATTTCGCGTCTCTCGGCCATCGTCTGACGTGTTTTGGAGCGTGTGAATTCGTACGCTACTGGCGATAGATGAAGATTTTTGAGACTCTTCTGCCGTAGTGATTGCTTGGCTCGATCCAAAGACTACCGCAGTGAGTAACGCGATACTTAATATTCGTTTCATGTGTTGATTCCTTTAAACTATTTGTTTCGTATTGAGGCAGAGGAGAGAAAGTCGGAATTGAAGCCACTTGTAGAAAATTTGTGTCAGTAATATCGATATGAAGCAGAAAGCATTTTTGTTCAAGGTTTATTGGCCAAGAGGCCTCACGTTCCATTGATTCACGGGGACGATTAACGATCTTCCATCAGGTAACGTTCTCTCAATTTGATTTGGTTTTGAATCGAGTTCGTATCCTCGTTGCCGAAGCTGTTCACGCCATGAATCCATGCGACGGGCTTCGTCTTCCATCCAACGCCTCGCTTGATCGGCTCGGACTTCATAGACGGGGATACGATTGCTGTTTTCGTGAGGCTGAGTTTGTCCTTGGACCGCAGAAAAGTCTTTGGTTGGTTGAAGAGACGCATCATCAGATGCCACGGTTAGCTCTCCTATGGGGCTTCCCCAATCGTTGTTGATTGGATTTGAATTTTTGTTCGATTGCGAGGCTGCTGACTGAGCGATTGCATTCGTTGAATTTGATCCATCAACGGAACTGTCAAACATTGGCTGAACAACGGTTATCCCGATCACAAACAAGACGCTCGCGGCCAGCGTTGCAGAGAGCACGATTCCTTTCCAGCCGGATTTCCCAAAGAACGTGATCCGCCAACTATCATTATATGCATCTGAAGCTCTCGCAACCGTTAACGTGTTCGGAGGTTGCGAAGCCATCAGGACATTTGCATGACGAATCTCTCTGCTGAAGGCTTGTTCTTCCAGCAAGGCCAATGCGACCGTGCGCCAATTCTCAGGAGCCGAATCGATTTGCTTTAGCAGCAGTTTACGTTCGGACGGAGGCAATTCGCCATCTACAAGTCTTTGAATTTCTAAAGGATCCATCTCTATCCTTCCTCTCGATTGATCGCAGCCCGCAATGATTGTCGAGCGCGTAATAGTCTGTATTCGATTGTCTTTACCGATACGCCCAAATGATTGGCCAGTTCGCGATAGCCCCAACCTTCGGTGTATTTCAACATGAGCATCTCACGGTCTTTGCTGTTGATATTCTGAAAGGCCTTTTGGAAAGCTTGTGATTGTTCTTCATTGAATAACCAACTTCCTGGGGCACGCGTGTCGAGTTCTGCATCGCTTGGACGTTGCCGAGTGTAATTTTCGAGGAGTCGCTTTTGGCGACCGTGAACACGATGGTGATTGACTACCTTTCGAACTGCAATTCGGTACAGAAAAGCAGGTACTTTCTCACGTTCGGTAGGTCGATTCGCCTGTTTTAAGACGGCTAAAGCAACTTCCTGCAAAACATCTTCGACTGCGTTAGGGTTTGCCAAACGCGATCGCACGACCGTCGCCAGCCAACGACTATGCTCTTCCAGCAGACGGGCCCAGTCGAGCACCGCTTGCTCCAGCGATCCATTGGAGGGAATCGATAGTGAAGTCATCGCGTCTTTTCGTTGGAAATCAGCTTTATTATTATCTGACTCGGAATTCATGAGTTCTATCGATGTATTAGTCGCTTGACCGATGCGGCTCCCTGACAAAGTTGGAGAAAAATTCCACATCCCAGGTAAGAATTCAGACAACTGTGGAAATATTAGAAAAAGCTGTGGTCGTTAGGCTGGCTTTAAAGCATTTCGCTTGCCTTTAAGACAGATTCCTGGACCCATAGATCGTGTTCCAAGGAATACTCATACTCGCGCTCGCCACGGATCGCCAGTGCCAAGTCCCTTAGATCGCCATCGTATCTTCCCGTAGACTTCGGCAACGTCACACTCTGAGTCCCTTTGCGGAACTCGCCTCGCGGTCGGTCAATCGTTAGCAAAAGTTTATGCGGTTCGAGCGGCTCAATTTCGATCGTGCCTTGAGTTCCGCAAACGGTGAATTGTCTTCGTCGGTTACCGTCGATTTCTACCATGCTGCTGCGAATGGTCGCTGTGGCTTTCGGATATTGGAAGATCGCAAGACAGTTATCGTGAAGGTTGTCTCGCTCGGGAAATATTTTTTGATTGAATGGATGTATCGACTTTGGCTTACCCATCAGCGTGATCACAGCATCGATAAGATGGCAGCCAAGCTCGAACATGCTTCCACCCCGGTAGCGAGCGACATCGGCTCGTTCATTGGCAGGAAGATTTTTGCTCATCACGCAATCAATTTCAAAAACCTCACCTAACCAACCATTTTTGACCGCATCAAACATGAACTTGAAAGCAGGATTGCTGCGAAACATGTAGCCGAGCTGGATGACACGCTTCTTATCCCCTGCAATCTGTGTGACGCGTCGGAAATGCTCCATCGACGCTCCTGCGGGTTTGTCGAGATGTATATGCATGCCTGCCACCAAGCACTTTTCGGCTACTGCAAGCAGTTGATCAATTTCGGTTTCAACAAACACAAGTTGCAAGCCAGGTTGCTTAAGCAGCTCGTCAATTGTCATCCACTTGCAATCGATGTATGGATCGGATCGATGAACCTTCTCTTTTTGAGCCGGATCTTCTTCTACGACACCGACTACTTCAAAGAGATCGCTGAAGTTCTTGAGCGCGTGCAGTTTGCCGCTAGCATGACCATGCTTGGTACCAATTTGCCCAACACGAATTCGAGTACTGGTTTGTCCAAACGATGATTGGCTCGTTGACTTCATCAGCAAAGAGGTCGCTAAAATCGGGGCCAAGCTTTCAGTTGACTTTGCAACAAAATGACGACGCGATAATTTGCTCATGGTTGCTAGCGATTCCAATAGATAACAGCGTTATGGGTTGCTCGTCCGACCGCGATGATATCCTTGCGACCATCTTCATCAAGGTCCGCGACAACCATGTCTTCCACAGCAACTTGCCCTGGTTCAACAATCGTTCGCACCCAGTTACCGGCATGAAAATCGTAAACACGAATACCGCAACGATGTGGAGCATTCGCGTCATCGCGAACTCCAATGACGATCTCGTCGTCGGCATCGGAATCCAGATTAGCACACGCCACCGCATGTCCCCATTTAAGCTCGTTATCAATAACACTTCTACGCATGAGGGATGGCGACTGGGAAGAGTCTTTCGAGTAAACCACGACTTGATCGCCATGCCACGGTTCGATGGTTGCTATGAAGTTCTCGTTGCCTTGCAAAACTCCGCGACGAATCTCACTCGATCCGCGTGCAGGTGCGACTCCTTGGTGACCTGCTCCTTGGGGAAAGTCGGTCTTTTGCAAATCCTTCGTGAACTGGATTCGCACAGCCCCCTCGAAACTTGCTGAAAGGATATCCGTGTGTCCTGCGACATTCGTTTCCAAAATCTCGAAGTTGTGCGAAACATGTTTTGAATCGTCGAGTACCTTCATCGGCCATGAGTCTGTCTCTGGATTGCGTGGAATTTCAAAGTGCAACAACCTTACTGGAACTTGATCGAATCCGGGAGCCATTGTGTTGCGACCTTTTAATGGAAGAACGATCAATTCTAATCTCCCGTCTTGATTCAGATCTCCCCAGTTCATGCGATGCGTCGTTGGCTCATCTGCTATTTTGAAATACTTCCATGGTTGACGAGGATCTTCAGGAGACTTCAGCCAGCCTATCTCGCCTCCTGATTTGGTATTGTTGGGTTGCCAATCATGCCCGATCGCGAGATCAACCTTACCATCTCGATCGATGTCGTAAGGAGCCATGCAGACGTTATCACTTTTGGCTTGTGGTGTTGCGTGGATTACGTGCGTTTGCCAAGTTGGGTTCTCAAGCCACAGGAACCGCTTACTGTCGGTAATTAGAATATCAAGTTTCCCATCGCCATTCATGTCGACCGTTCGGACTGCATATCCGACTTGTAACTCGACAGGCAAAACTTGTGAAACCCATTGGCCGAGAACGGGCGTCGTGCATCGCGCTGAGAAGATGACCGTTGAAAAAAAAATGAAAAGTAAATTCAATCTTGCAAACACGTAAAGTCTCCTCCAAACCACTGGAACGCCACCTACCAAAGTTTAGCAGGTTCTAGATGGGCCGATGTAATCAATCATGACGATGGAAATCCGCTATCGAATAGTTGCCGCTCGCGAACGCTACGCAAAAGGGGCTTTCGGCGTTACAATTTGGCGATGGAAAACACGTCGAACGAGAACAAGTCAAACCGAACGAATCCCAATAAGACGGCCAGTGAAAGCACTCGCGTAGAGTGGTCGGCTGGCTATGAAGAGTTTGCGGGCTTGCGTGCGATCGTCTTGCGTCCACCGGGGACTTCCGATTCAGGTGCCCCGAAATTTTGTGATTCTGAGTCAGATGATTCTGGAAATGGTGAATGGCTTTTGCTGTGTCATGGTTTTGGAGCGTCTGCGGAGGATTTGTTCGGTCTTGCTGAGCCATTAGTGAGTCTTTTTGAGCAGCAGTCGAGGAAACCGCTGATGGTTTTTCCTGAAGCCCCGATTGACATGAGTGATTTTGGTATGGAGGGTGGGCGAGCGTGGTGGCCATTGAATATGGCGAAACTTTTGGCGATGGCTCAGTCCAATGACTTCGACTCGATCCGAAATGAAGAGCCACCTGGTTTAGATTACGCGCGGAAATCGCTTGTCGATGCCATCGATGCAATGTCAGAGCGTTTCGGTCTTTCGACACGCAACTTGATTTTAGTTGGCTTCTCGCAGGGGGCGATGCTAGCCGCAGATACTGCGATTCGAGGCCTGAAAACGCCTCCGCAGCGACTGGTGCTTTTCTCTGGAGCGATGATTTGCCAGACGGCTTGGACAGCAAACGCCGACTCTCTAGCAGAGACGGTTGTCTTCCAAAGTCATGGTCTTCAAGACCCGGTGCTTCCTATTCAAACCGGTAGGTGGTTGAGTGAGTTCATGACTCAACATGCTAAAGGGGCAACCTTCCACATTTTTCGTGGCGGTCACGGCATTCCAACTGAGGCGATTGACGCTCTGGCGAAGTTATAGCGAGAGCTGTTTCAAAGCCTAGTAAGCGACCTCGTAAGTTCGATGCCCAGTATGCGAACCTGCTATCGAATCGCAGGTTGTGTGGGCATCATCTGTTTATTCGTGATCCGTCTAACTGAGCAATCGCGATAGATTCAAAACGTCATTGAAGGTGACGAAGATCATCAACCCCAGCAGCATGAGAACGCCAACAACAGTGAGTCGCATTTGAAGGTTCTCGTCTACTGGTTTTCCGCGGATCGCCTCGGCAATGAGAAACATCATATGCCCTCCATCCAAGGCAGGGATCGGAAGAAAATTCAGCACTGCAAGGTTCGCGCTAAGCATCGTGAGGAACATTAGCAAATCCGCAAAACCTTCTGATGCAGCACTCGTTGCGGCATAAAAAATCATCCCGGGACCAGCCGCTGCTTTTCGAGGGATTTTCCATGAAAAAACCATTTTCACGAAGCGAATAACACCGTAAGCTCGCTTCTTGATTTCATTCACACCCATCGCGAGTGCCGCAGGAATGCTATCGACCTGATGCTTGAGCTGGAGAGGCGTATTCATCAGCCCGCGATCCGCTTGATACCAATTTGGATCATTTACAATCGCGAGGCTATGATCTTGGACTTTATCGTCCTTCGTGTAGATGTGAAACTTGGTTCCAATCGGTAGGACTTGAACCAACGAGTTCACGAACTGAGGACCATAACCACCTGTGAGTGGTTTCCCCTTGAGCAGGTCTGCATAAGACTCTTTTCCAAGCATACCCTCGAGTTGAGTTGCTTTCGCCTCGTCGCTTTCTGCCTCAAGCCGAATCTGCACGACAGTGTCTCCGACCTTCAATCCACCAATGGACAAGCCAGCGTCTTTAGGATTCGCTTCTTCAGTAGCTTTTTCAGCGTATGATTGAACGTTTGCAATCTGAGTTGTTGGAGCGAACACTAGCCCGCTGCCAGCCAACTCGACTCCAACGGGATCAAACTGCATACCGCCATCGCGGAGCACGAAAGATTCAGGGACGATCCAATCGAGGGTTAGCTTTTCCGAGCCTCGTTCCAGCCCCAGCGATACTTTCTCGCCACGACGTTTAGCGACTTGTAGCGGCAATGCAAATGCATCGTCGATCGGTTGACCTTCGAAGGAAACAAGTTTATCGCCAAGTTGCAGACCAGCTTTCGATGCTTGCGATTCGATTTGGATTGCGGTTACTTCACCCGTTGCAAAGCTAAATCCGAGTGTTCTTCGTGGAAGCGGCTTCCAAGGGACATTCACTATCTCGGTCGGAACGATACCATCATTATCAGCGAACGATTCTTTCTTGTTACGTTTTACTTGGAGTGTGACCGTTTGGTCGAAGATGGGGTGGACGAGCTTGTTCAGTTCGAACTCCATCGGCACATCGTTCCCCTGAGCAATCGGAAGCGTTGTCCCGTTGACTCCAACAATGATGTCGCCTGGTTCGAGAGCGGGCAGGACATCTTTTGCTTCAGGCCAGTTTTCGGCGAGACTTGGTTTCAGAGCCAATCGATCGTTAAGTTTGGTCGTCAATGGCATCAACACACCCAACCGCAACAAGTACCCTTCGGGATCATGACGACGCGTGCCAACAATATCAAAGCTAATCGGCTTGCCATCGCGAATCGCGTTAATTGGAATTGGTTCCGATGGTGTATCAAATCCGGCGAGAGCAATCGATTCGACCATGTCGCGATAGGCGAGTTGGTCGTTAGGACTTTGCATCTCCGCAACTTGCACAAACTTGTCTCCGCTTTGCACTCCAGCAACCCAAGCCGGATCGCCAGGCATTACGTCGCCAATGATTGTCGGACCGTAGGGAACTCCGATAGAAAAAGCGATCGCGGCGAAAAGGATTCCAAACAGGACGTTCATCACGACGCCCGCGCTGATGATTACCATCCGTGCGAAAACGCTTTTTGCGGGGAAGGATCTTGGGTCGTACTGAGGCCTTCCAATCGCTTCGGTCTCGTTCGAGGAATCTCCATTTGCATTCGTTGCGTTTAGACGAATC
>JANODQ010000531.1:0-6099 GCA_031412775.1 Pirellulaceae bacterium
CCAAGCATCGCGTAAACACTTCCCAAATCCATCGAACCTGACAGACCATAGAGAAAGCTTATTCCGAGCAGGAAAAAGCAAGATGCAAACCCGCTGAGTGTGAAGTACTTAAGGGCCGCTTCGAAACTAGCGTTATCCCCTTTGGCAATGCTCAACATGATGTATGTAGGAATGCTAACGAGTTCCAGCGCCAAGAACATTGCGATCAAATCATTCGACGCACCGATGATCGGTATCGCGGCAAGAATCAAAAGCAGACATCCGTAAAATTCTGGCAAGTAATTCTTTGGAGCGAGTGACCAGCTCAATAGAATCAAGATAACACCACCGATTAACGCGAGTCTCTCAGCCGCGATTGAGATACTATCGAAACGAAAGAGGCAAGAGTCGATCGTATTGGTAGAAATATGGCTTGTAACGAGCAAGTGGAAAACGGCCGCTGCAACTAAGAAAAACATCGAAATTGATGCCATCAAATTACGACGATTATCTACGCCGGTTGGCTTTAACGGGCTTAGGAAAACGCTCGAGCATAGTATCAAGCAGCCGCCAAACAGGAGCACCAACGCGGGTGACATCCACTTTAACGAGACAAGCATTTGTTCCGAAACCGACATAAAACACTCCGAGCCACAAACCCAGTTCAAACGAAAATTACTTCTTTACTACCGCAAGCGTGTCGATCGTTGGATGCAAAGCTTTGGCCGCTGGCTCAAGCGAAACAGCCATTCGATCCACGTCGACTTTCATGGTATCGGTGAAGGTCGAAGGACGAACACCGATAACGATACACAACAATGCTAGAGGAGCGAGCGCTGCCCAATCTGCCCAACCGATGTCGGCCGTTCCTGCGTCGCGTTTATTAGTCTTTCCATCGCTACTAAACATCACGTGCTGCAACACTCGCAATGCATACCACGCACCCAAAACGGTACCTAATACTGCAATCCCTACGATGCCAGCCGAAACGCGTAGCATCCCCATCATGGCTAAGATCTCTCCCACGAAGCTATTCAGTCCTGGTAAGCCGGCACCAGCAAGCGTAAAGAAAACCATCAAAAAACCAAGATGCGGATAAGCGGCTGCTAACCCAAAATTTTCATTGCCCAGGACCAATCGACCTCGACGTTGTTCGATCATCCCGATCATCAAAAACATCGCAGCAGTGATTAGACCGTGGTTGAACATCTGAATAGTCGCTCCAGCGATACCTTCACGATTCATCGCCATTAGGCCAAGCGTTACAAAGCCCATGTGCGAAAGCGAAGAGTAGGCCATCAACCTTCTCAAATCCGTTTGCTTTAATGCGATCAATGCCCCGTAAACGATCGCAATTGCACCCAAGGTTCCAACTACAATTTGGCAATACACAGACAACGCAACCGGTGTCAAAGGAAGAACTATTCGAAGTAAACCATAGACACCCAGTTTCCCAACAACAGCCGCGATCAAAGCGGTGGTGTTCGGATGGGATGCCGAATAAGTCGTTGGTAGCCAACTATGCAGCGGCAATAAAGCCATCTTGATACCAAAGCCAAGCATCAGGGCCGCCAAAATAAGATACTGACTACTCGCAAAATTTTCCGTAACACCTCGATTCAATTGCGACTCGAAGGCAATCGCAGAAAGCTGAGGAAGAAGTACTGTCGAGGCACGCTCGGCTGTTGCCGATTGTAAGACAATGCCAACGATACCAACAATCATCGGAATGCTACCTGCCAACGTGAACAGCAGGAACTTGCGTGATGCGCGAAGTGACTCTTTGGGATCTCCCCAGATGTTCATTAACAAAATAATCGGGATCAAAACGGCTTCAAAGAAGACATAAAACAGCAACAGGTCCATCGCCAGGAAAATACCCATCAAGATTCCTTGAGTGATGAGAATCATCCCGTCGTAGAGATCTCTTCGCTCCGTGATTTGCGTACGAGCCGTCATAAGAACAGCAAACGTGACAAGTGACGTCAGTAAGACCATCATGGCCGAGAAGCTATCCGCACCCAGTTGCAATTGCCAATTGACGCTATGTCCTTGAATTGCAAAGGGAAGCTTCAGTTCCATCCAAGACGGTCCGAAAACAATCTGCGGTTGAATCAATCCAACCGCTTCAGAACTGCCTTGGGCCCCATGAACGGCACATAGCAATGCAATCGCTGCGATCACCATCAGCCCAGAGAAGCTGGTCGCAATATCAGAGATCCACGAGCTTTTTTTCCCCGCAACAAGGCACAGCACTATCCCTACCAAAATTGGAAGGAAAACAAGCAACGGAATAAGTAGTTGAGAAGTCATTTCTTTAAGTCAATATCCTATTGCGTCGCAATCCAAAGAGCCAATGCTGCTATCCCGCAAGCAGTCACCATCGAGTAAGACGACACCATGCCCGTCTGGAATCGCTTAAGCATTAAACCGGCAAAACCAGGTAACTGACCAATCAGTTGTGTTAAGCCATCGACAACAGTTTCGTCGAACCAACCTAACCATTTTGCAAACCACTCGGAAGGTGTGACAATAAAGGCTTGATAGATCGCGTCTATGTAAAAACGATTCCTGCCGAAATCGCCAATCGCTGTAACGAAATCGTTCGACACAGCCTTGGAATTCGCGGTCGAAGTTAGGGCAAGTTTGTATCCGATGCCAACGCCGATCAGGGCAACAAGTGTTGATGCAACCAATACCCACATCGCTTCATGATGCTCACCGTGAAGAGCGTCCATTCCGGGCGTTTTTGCAATGTAGTGCAAAATTGAACCGGTCGGTCCAAGTACAAGCCCGGCTAGAACTGCACCGACTGCGAGAATAACCATTGGCAGCAACATAATTGTCGTCGCTTCGTGCGGATGATCACCGGCTTCTGGTGGCGTAACTTCCTTACCCCAAAATGTATGGAAATATGCCTTGGACGTGTAAATCGCAGTCAAAAATGCCGTCAAAAACCCAACGACCATCAGCCCTGTAAAGTGCCCACCGTAATCCGTGTCGGCACTCGCATCTGACAAGAGACTGAGAATCGTATCCTTGCTGAAGAACGCTGCGAAAGGTGGTAAACCCGCCAAGGCTGCTGCGCCGATTCCGAATAGGATGTTTGTCTTTGGCAAAATCTTACGCAGCCCCGAGAAGTAACGCATGTCGATGACATCCCCCATGGCATGCATTACGTTACCGGCAGACAAGAACAGCAAAGCTTTGAAGAAAGCGTGGGTAAACAAGTGGAACATTGCCGCCATAACAGCGAGCGTCATCATGTCAGGAATCGCGATGCAACCCAATGCCATAAATAGATAGCCAAGTTGGCTTGCTGTCGAATAAGCAAGCACCCGCTTCAAGTCATATTGAAACATTGCCATGACAGCCGCAGCGATGGAAGTGATCGCTCCAAGCCAAGCAAGTGTCACTAAAACATCTGGTGCGTAGACCATCAACGGAGCCATCCTTGCCATCAAGTAGACACCAGCCGTAACCATCGTCGCCGCGTGAATAAGAGCACTAACGGGCGTTGGACCTTCCATCGCGTCTGGCAACCAAACGTGAAGTGGAAACTGCGCCGACTTGCCGATCGCTCCGATTACCAGCAAGAACGCAATCCAACCAACTAGGTCAGGGAACTTATTGAACAACTCTTGAGAGGAAGCGAAGATCGTCGCGAAATCCAATCGACCCACCACAAACGCGCCTGCTCCGGCCGTTGTTTGTCCTATCGCATACGACAACAACAAGATCCCAAGCAGGAATCCGCAATCCGCGACGCGATTAACCAAAAATGCTTTGACTGCCGCCTTGGCTGCCGATGGTTTGCGATAGTAGTAGCCAATCAACAAATAGCTACAGGTCCCCACGCCTTCCCAAAATGCGTAAAGCAGAAGCAAGTTATTTGCCATTACTAGCATCGTCATGCAAAAGACGAAGCCGCTGAAAACCGCGAAAAATCGAGCATAGCCGGGATCGCCACGCATGTACTCTCGCGAGTAAATCGCAACCAAACAGCTAACGACAGTCACAACCGAAAGCAGCGTAAGGCAAAGCGAATCCAATCGAAGTGAAACATCTAGTCGCAGCGAGCCAATGTCGAGCCATGTATAACCGTGTACAACGGCCGCTCCAGATTCATCGCTGAATGTTGCGACCAATGCGAGGGTGGAAACAGCCGACACAGCCAACGCCAACACGGCGGGCCAATGCGCCCAATCACGATCTCCGCGAAACGCAAGGATCGTACAAACAAGGCACCCAACCAACGGCGCCACGGGAATAGCCCAGGCGAGCATCTCAAGCATTCTGTGTTTTCTCCATAGGCGTATCAGTATTCTCGCCTAATTCGTTCCAGTTTTCGTATCCCAACTCCACAGGAGACGGCGTCAATGAAGGCTCCAAGCCAGCCGGAGTCAACTTAGGATAGTGTCTGACTTGATCGACCATTACGACAGGCACCTCAGCCGATCGCATCGGAACCTCATTCAATTCCGACCAAGCTTGTATATCCAATGTTGATTTACGGCGTGACAACGACACTATCAGCGCGAGAGCAATCGCTGCTTCGCACGCGGCAACTGTCAGGATGATAATCGCCAGAACTTGTCCCTGATAATTATGATGCTGTTTCGAAAACGCAACCAAGTTGATGCTGACCCCGGCGAGCATAAGTTCTAGTGATAAGAACATCAGGATCATCGATCTTCGCGTTAGGAATCCAATCATCCCCAACGTGAAAATCGCGCTGCCAAAATAGACTAAATGAGTTGTTTCTTGTGTCACTATTCCGCCTCGAGACTTCGTTGAGCGACAGCGATCGAACCGATGGTTGCTACTAGCAGTAACGTTCCTGCTAATTCGACCATGAAAAGATACTCCGTGAACATTGATCGACCGAGTCGTGCTGTACTACTAGGTTCGGCTTCACCACTTTGGCTAAATGGCCTTGCTGTTGCAGCATTCCCCGCGATCGCATCAGACTCTGGAACAGCCTGAACGCACAGAACAATTGTCCCAAGCAAAATCGCACCAATTATCGCTGCGATTGCTGGATTGTTTAATTTCACGTCATAAGTCGTGAGATCGCCTTGTTGAGCGAACATCAGAACAAACAAGAAGATGATAATCGTTGCACCTGCGTAAACGATCATGGTAGCGGCCGCTACAAAGTGAGCCGATTCCATGAATAAAACGCCCGTTCCTGAAAGGATTGCCGTAGCGAATCCAAGAGCCGCATACACTGGTTGTCTAGCAGTTAAAAACGCAACGCCGCCTGCGGTTGCTAGCCCAGTGAATGCATAAAACACATACAACTCTAACGATGGATTTTGAGTGACTGCGATGAGTAGCCCAGATGCAAGCAACGCAACAACACCAACGGTTATCATCGCGTTGGACTTTACTACTCCGTACTGAAGGCAGTAGTAACCAAAGCCTGCCAACGCGATGCAAAAAAATGCCATGAGGCTCCATTGAGGAACTCCAAGCTTGTCCAGATCGGATTGTGCAATGACATTTACGCATTGCGTGAGGTAATTAATTTCGGATAAATCCACGTTATCTAAATTCCTTAGGTACTTGGCTCTCAAGCGATCGTTTGTTGTTCGTCGCTTTTCTAACCGTGTTTACCGCGACCAGGTGGTGGAGGTGAATCTGCTGATTGCGATGACTTCTCCGAGGCTGGCCCTAAAACGCCTCGATTTGTTCTTACCGGATCAAGACCAGCCTTGGAGGTTTCATCAAAAACGGACAGCAGCTTTTCTTTATCGAATATCATCTCCTGCCGACTCGTCCCGGTAAGATCGTAGATGCTTGTGAGCTCAATCGCATCCACCGGGCATGCTTCCTCACACATGCCACAATAGATACACCGCAATTCGTCGATCGTAAAGGTAGCCGGGAACTTGTCTCGGTTGGCCCACTTCGGATCGTCTTGCGGTGCAGGTGCTGCAATGATCTCAATACAATTTGCGGGGCAAGCTGTCTGGCACATGTAGCAGGCAACGCACTTTACACGTCCCTCTTCGTCACGATTCAAACGATGCACCCCGCGATAGTTTGGCGGCATCTCTGGCTTTTGCTCGGGATACTGTGCCGTTGATCGCTTCTTAAAAAAAGCGTGCTTCAAAG
>JANODQ010000532.1:0-5056 GCA_031412775.1 Pirellulaceae bacterium
GCACCTACGGCTCAGGAAAAAAGCCCGGTTCGTCAACAGCTTATCTAGCAGGTGGGCCTTCTGGCGGGAGCCCGATCCAGCGACTTCTCGCGCAGCAAAGTGAAGCCTGGCAATCTGGTAATTTTGTTTCAATCGAGTCCCTCCTCGGCGAGCACGAGAATCAATCGAGACAGGCTTTCACGACTAGCGATTTGCTGAGCTTGATCGACCAAGAGGTAGCTTTGCGGCAGTCGCTGAAACAGTTCCCGACGCTTCGCGAGTACCAGCAACGCTTTCCGCAAATTGTTCGTGATCTGAGAAGTCACTGGGACAAACGTGAGTTGCAATCTGTTGAATTCATTAACTCCATCGGATCGACATTACCGCCTGATTCAAGACGCGATTCACTGGATCTTCTGATGAATGACGACCGAGAGCTCGAGCCAAGCTCGGCCATGATGCCTCGAGAAGCGATTGGTCGCTATGAAATTCGGTCGGAGCTAGGACGAGGTACGAATGGTATTGTCTTTGAAGTGTGGGATCCTTCACTAAAACGAACGGTTGCACTTAAACGACTCCGCGCGGGCTTCGACGCCAGCAAGGCACAACTCGAACGTATTCAGTCAGAAGCCGAAGCAATCGCAAGGATACATCATCCCAACATTGTTTCGATTTACGATGTGGGCAGTCACCAAGGGCTTCCGTTTTTCGCGATGGAAATTTGTCGCGGCGGGACACTTGAGAACAGACTCGTAAAAGGCCCCATCGCAGCCAAGCAGGCTGCGCAGCTGATTATCGGAATCGCAAAAGGAGTCGGTGCTGCCCATGAACGCAACATCATTCACCGCGACCTTAAGCCAGGGAACATCTTGCTTGATGGTCATGATGATCTAAATGCGAAAGTAACCGATTTCGGACTAGCAAAAACAATCGATAATTATGCGATGTCAACCTGGACCGGTAGTGTCGTAGGGACCCCCGCCTACATGTCTCCTGAACAGGCGTTCGGGGAAGCAAAGAATGTTAATTTCTCGTCCGATATTTATTCTATCGGTGCAATTCTCTATGAGTGCCTCACCGGTCGACCGCCGCTCAGAGGTGTAACCGCGGCAGAGACGCTTGATCAAGTAAAGCATCACCAGCCTGTCGCGGTAAAAAGTCTTGCGCCTAACGTCCCAAGAGACATAGAAACAATCACGCTGAAGTGTTTACAGAAAGCCCCCTCCGATCGTTATCAAACAACAAGCGAACTGGTAGAAGACCTTCAGAGATTTCTCGCAAATAGACCGATTTTGGCTCGACCCACTAGTCGTGTCGAGTTGGCATGGCGTTGGTGCAAACGCAATCCGTTGGCAGCAGGCCTTGTAACATGTTTATTGATGTTGGCGATTACATCCATTTCAAATTTTATCGTCTCCAACAAGATGATCTATCGTGAGACACTCGAAAAGGCAGTGGCTCTAACAGCCCGTGAGCGAGCCTTAAACGATCGTGCGATTGCCTACGAATCATCTCGAAAGAGCGAGGAGCTTGCCAAGAGACATTTTTATGCAGCTCAGTTAAATTTAGCTTCTCGGGCTTTTACCGCTGGTGAGGTTTCGCGAGCGGAGGACCTTTTGGAATCGGTAGTTCCCGCGCCATGCGATGTCGACTTCAGGCGTTTCGAGTGGCATATGCTCGACATGGCGATCCATCGAAACTTACGACAGCAAATCGATTTCCATGACGGCGAGGTAACCTCGTTATCAGTCTCGCCGGATAGCAAACATCTAGCTGTCACAGGTGGGAATACGAAGTCGGGATACGCTGCGATCGTGGACTTGGAAGAGCAAAAAATAGTACATCATTTTCCCCCCTTCAAAAGCGTCGTTTACGGATGTGGATATTCGCCCGATGGTGAATTCCTGGCTCTCGTAGCTTCCGACGGCCAACTAAACATACTGGACGCCAAGTCTTTTGCGATTCACTACACGGAGCAGTTAAAACATCCTCTTAGAAGCCTTGCATGGTCTTCTGATAACAAACAATTTGTTGCAGGGACCTCTAACGGAGACCTTGTTCACTGGAATCGTTCCGACTGGGAACATCCTGTCGTAACCGAGGCGGCTCACAGCGGCCCCATACTTCGACTACGGTTCTCCCAGGATTCGCTCCGCCTTTACTCCTCATGCGAATGGGGCAGCGAGGGAATCATCTCCCGAGCATGGCAAGCTGACGCTCGTCCATTAGAACTTATTTCGGATTTTCCAGGTCTTTCAATTGGCGATGAATCAGTCGATGGAACGCAAATAGCTGGACTTGCTTGGGGAAACATAAAGCTAGTCAACAGAGAAGACAAATCAGCTATCTTAGAGCAAGCAATCACCCCTGGTCCACTCGTGAGTGTTGAATTCAGCACTCGACCAAGTTCGATATTACTCGCGATAAGAGGAGAACGTTTACTGAGACGAATCGATAAACGGAGCCTTACCACAAGCGATGAGTTTCCCGTGCGGAGATCTATTTCCGCGATCGCACAAGATGCACTAGGAGAGATAATTGTCTCTGGGGATACGGGCGGACAAGTCCGCATTTGGAATATGGTCCGGCAACGTTTTAGGAACTCGATCGCACTAAAAAGCCTGACTTATGCGGATTTCCTTCCATCAACAGACGATATCGTCGCGGGTAGTGATTCGGGGTCACTGCTTGTCTCTGGTAAGAAAGCAAACAAAACTACAAAGCTATTTCACGAGGGAAAAAACCTTCGCGCAATTTCAGGTGATCGAAATACTTTCTTGTGCCTCAATCGAAGTGAAGGTTCTAAATTCGATAATCAACTTCAGATCTGGCGGCTCGGAGAAACGCAGCCAATTAATATGGTACTTGAGAAACCAATCCACGGAGATTGTGTCGCGATCTCGTTCAGCGGCCGGTGGCTTGCAAAGCAGTCCGAATCGGAATCAATGCACGTTTACGATCTGATTTCCGGCGAACCGCAGATTGTGCATTCTTGGGACGCCCTTTGCTCGTCGATTGCCTTCTCACCCAATGAAAGATTGTTGGCGGGTGTCGAGCATGGGGGAAGCGTCTGCCGATTCAGTCTTGAATCAGGAGAGAGGCTGAAAAATCTTGCCGAGTGGGATTCGTTGCGAGCTTGGCGTTTGGCTGTAGCTTTTTCCGAGGACAGTAAACTTGTCGCCTGTGGCAACGAGTCCGGGATCGTCACGATTTGTAATGCCGAGACCGGCGAACTTGTCTCCAAACTGATCGGAAACCAAGGGATCGTTCAGAGCCTTGCGTTCTTTCCTAAAAGCGAGCGGCTTGCGACTGGTGTGGCAGGTGGCGTCCGCATTTGGGATGTTCAAACGGGACAGGAACTCATGACGCTGCCAACCAATGAATCTCGAGTCATGCAGGTTGCCGTGAATGCCAACGGCGACTCGCTGCTGGCGGTAACACAAGACGAGCGCCTCTACTTTTGGAGTTGTAAGTGATTCAAAAGGCTCTAGTCCAATAGCTCTAGTCCAATAGCTCAACGGCTTCGAACTTTTGTCCTTCCAGCATCGCCAAGCTTGCACCGCCACCCGTGCTAACATGCGTGACTTGATCTGCCAGTCCGAATTGCTCAATAGCTGCAGCACTATCGCCACCACCGATAATCGAAGTCCCCTTCGATTGAGCAACTGCTTCGGCAACAGCTCGTGTACCGGCATCAAAAGGTGGCATTTCAAAGACACCCATCGGGCCATTCCAAACGATGGTCATCGCATTGCGAACGATGTCGGAATATTGCTTGGCAGTCTCAGGGCCGATGTCAAAGCCTTCCCAACCGTCGGGTACTTCTCCCCCTTTGACGATCAACTTGTTGCAGTCTCCGCTGAAGGCGTCTCCGCAATGGGTATCGATTGGAAGAACAAGTTTCTTACCCGCTTTGGCGATCAATTCTTTGGCAAGTTCAACTTTGTCTTTTTCGACAAAGCTTTTACCAACCTTTCCTCCTTCGGCAAGTGAAAACGTATAAGCCATAGCACCACCGATGAGTACTGAGTCGCAGATGTTTAAAAGGTTATTAATTACCTTGATTTTGTCGCTGACTTTTTTGCCACCGACGATTGCTACGAATGGTCGCTTTGGATCGGAGAGTGTATCGCTAAGGTACTGAATCTCCTTTGCAACTAAAAAGCCAGTTACCTTTGGTTTGGCACCCATCGCTTTAGGAACCGCAACCATGGAAGCATCCGTTCGGTGGCATGTTCCAAATGCATCGTTGCAGTAGATGTCCGCCATGGATGCTAGCTGGCCAGCGAACTCGGCGTCCCCTTTTTTCTCTCCAGGATTGAAGCGAAGATTTTCCAAGAGCAACACGCCACCATCAACCAACGCAGCCGACTTCGATTGCGCATCCGGTCCAACGGTGTCGACAGCGAATGCCACGGGCTTGTTGAGTAGTTGGCTAAGGCACTCTGCGGCAGGCTTTAGTGTAAAAGCGGGCTCAACTGTTTTTGGTTGCCCAAGGTGACTCATAAGAATCAATTTTCCGCCTCGAGCGAGCACCGATTCGATCGACGGCAAGGCCATTCGAATTCGACGGTCATCGGTGATGGCTCCTGAATCATCTTGCGGTACGTTGAAGTCAACTCGCATCAAGACCGTTTTGCCACGCACTTCTACATCAGCAATACTTTTCTTCGCCATCTTCTTATTCCCTATGTTGAGGTCATCTTCTTGGATTGGACTCGGCGCTTTACACTACTTGGCCTGAGTCATCGATTCCCGTGAGTTACTTTCGCAAGTTTCGTTGGTAGGCAACCGGTTTCACTTTCGTGATTATCGACACTGACCGATGGGTGTCGAGTGGGGAGCTTTATTCGACTTACGTGCCGGTATCAAACGGTCCTCAAGCTAACACGCTACCCGGTCCGTATCAGCCTCCACGTGAATGCTTATCACCCAAAAGAGATCGTCAAGAGATGAAGATTCTGCGTCATCCCAATGAAGTTTTCCCGCCGATTGACTTTGCTCGGCGAGAAGGAGCTTCGGTTGGACTCGTTCCAACGATGGGGGCCCTGCACGCTGGCCACTACGCTTTAGTGCG
>JANODQ010000533.1:0-4194 GCA_031412775.1 Pirellulaceae bacterium
TGTCGCTATCGTATCGGTCAAGACTTGGCAATCTCCTTCGCGGAGTCGTTCAGTGATTACCATCGCAAAATGCTCGGACGAGCAGGTGACGTAGGGCATATCGACCTGCCGTGTTCTGCCGCCGACAATGATTTGATAACCGGGCCATCGCGACTCGATCAAAGAACTCGCCCACGCTTGGCAACTAGTAGGAATATCGCTCGCGTGAAACGACCAAGTGTGATTGCCCGCAAGTTTGGATTCGCGTTCCAGAATAACTATCTTGGCTTTGGGGCGATGGTGTCGAAGCGCTAGCGCCATCAAGCCGCTTTGCAAACCGCCACCGACAAAAATATAGTCGACAAGAATATTGTCGACGAGAACACAATCGGCAAACTTCGACGACGTGTTTGTTGAGTCAGCCAATCTCATGAGGCAACTCCTTTCTGAAGCATTGGCGTATCCGAATAGGAATTCGCGGATTGCCGGACGCCAATGCTTTTCGAATAGCTCTTACTATCTTCTACCTCATGCAATAACAGATGAGGCACCGCAATCGCAGACAATCCAATGAACAATGTTCGTAACACTGGTGATTGTTCGCCGGTTGCGAGTACTGTGGCTGCATCTTGAAAGAACCAACCCATGAACCCAATTCCAGCAACCGCCGTTACCGAAAGAGGCAACGTCGCGAAAGCGAACTGCCTATTAGCAAGATGCTCTTGTCGTTGGAGACGACGGAGGCCTTGGATGGAGTGCCAGGCACAAAAATAAATTGTGAAAGACAGTAGTATCGGAGTGAGAATGCCCATCGCCGTGGTTGCGACCGGTACCCAATGCTTCTTGTCATAAGGATCGCTTAAAAGATTTCTGGCCAGAACGAATCCAGCGATAGGGAGTAAAACAACGCTTAACCACTGTGCCCATAGGACGACTTGTTGAGCTTCATCACCTAATTCCGCAGCGGGAATGATCAAATCAAGTAACCATCGCATCTCGTCTGGTCGCGATAGAGAAGGAATCCATATCACTATCCCACCCACAGCCATACATTGAAAGTGTCCAAACACTCTTTGCATTATCTGAGTTGGTTGGTAATCGCTACCCAAATTAAAATTTGCTTTGTAATCCTCGCGACCAAAGTGCCAAGCAGAAGCGATAAAAAACACAAGCACAGTCGCAACTGGAAAAGCAATCCACGATATGGCAAAGACTACCGCGATAGCTAAATAAGAAACGAAAAATACGACCCACCATCTGGCCCCAAACCGACTCAACAGCAAACGCCGTCCAGTCCAATGATCTAATCCGCCATGAGGAACGCCAACAATTGCAACGGATAATGTGGCCAGTAAAGCAAGTGCCCGCCAATCCGGCGCCCCAAAAATCAATACGCAACCTATTGAGGCAGTGCAAATCGCCATGTAGATGGAAGCGAGAATCATTCGAGCACCGGAGGCAAGATAGTTGAACACCTATTACGGCAACCGCATGCTTCAAGACATGCGGTCGCACTGATTACCAAGCCAAAGACTAAGCAACCGCAGTTTCGCCAACCACGGTATCGTAACTACCCTTGCTCTTGGCACGAGCGATGAAGTAGATCAACATACCAAAGCCGGCTTTTGCAGTCATATCTGCGATCGCGTAACCGACCTGTAACGCGACGATCCCGGATGGATCAACGTTACCGCCCGCCTTGGCTTCCAAAGCAGTCATCGTTCCACCGAATGCATAAGCAATTGGATAAACGGCCCAAGTAATGAGTAACACGAGACGTGCGATCTCGATCAACTTGCGTGCAGCGACTGGTTGCGTGTCAAGTGAGTTCGTCAACTCGACCCAAAGGACAAATAGAATGTAGAAGAACGGGATCGACGACAGTGCTCCCCAAACTACACGTGCGGTCCAACCTTCTGGATTTGAGATAACTTCTCCGGGATAACCCAACGCAATCATCAAAGCGGCCGCGATCACTAATCGAGTGAGCAACGAAGTAGCCTTGCCTGCTTGCAATCGCAAAACGGCCACCAACTCAACCATCAGCAAAGGTACGGTTAAAATCCAGTCAGCGTACCGATAAAAATCATTAAACGCTGCTCCCGATCCTTTGTAGGCTCCGTCGGCTAAAACGAATGCGCCTTGCCACGAGTGACGAATCATAAAGTAGTGGTAACAAGCAATCGAAACCACCAATCCGCTAACCAAGAGTGCTGGTCGGTACGCCTCATCTACCGACGATCTTGAAAGAAACAAGAAGATCGCCGCAGCCCCCATGGTGGCGACCGTCATGGAGAAAATGTTATCCACAATGGAAAACTGAAAGACCGACAGGTCAGGCATACCTGCGGCCAACACCGACATCGACTCGAGCATTGGAAAAACCCTTTGGGTAAGAGAAACAAAACTATCCCACTTGGAGAAACAACCCCCAATGTGGGAGTCCGAAATGGCGATTTGGAAACTGCCAAATAAACTGCCGTTGGAATTATGCGACCCTGTCAACGTGAATTTGACTCCCGCTAACCGTTTTTTTGGCGTACTTTCCTGATATTCGATTCTTATAAGATAGTTTTGGAAGTTTTTCCAGGGGTTGCCCGTTGCGAAAAAAATGGAATTTTGACTTATTTGCCCGTCGGTTAAACTTTTTGTGGCTACTAAATTCATTAAACCGAAGTCAAACATGTCAGCAGTCCGCACCCTATCTACATCCGAATTCGCTAGAGCTCTCGGGCTCAGCGAGTCGTCAGTCCGTCGATTGACCGACACCGGCGATTTGGGTGTACATCGCACGCGCGGTGGTCACCGGCGTATTCCGGTCTCTGAAGCGATTCGCTATGTACGAGCCACGCATGCTAAACTTGTTGAACCGAACCTATTGGGAATTGGTCGCGTCTTGGAGCAAGTCCAATCCAGTTCTCCAGTCGAAGACATGATTCGTGTTTTGGAAGAGGGCCATGCTACTGCGGTTACTGAATTGATGCAGTGGTTGTTTGCATCAGGGATGAGCGTCGCCGATTTGTGCGATGGCCCGATAGCGATGGCTCTGAGACACATAGGTGAGCGGTGGCCGCATGACAAGCGAGCGATTTTTATTGAGCACCGCGCGACGATCCTCTGCGGCAGAGCGTTGAATCAGTTGCGTCTTTCGGTTGGAACGCCGGATGAAGATGCTCCGGTAGCCATCGGCGGAGCCATGAGCGGTGACATATATTTCCTGCCAACCCTCATGGCTTCCTTGGTCTTACACGAAGCCGAATTCAATGAGACCAACTTGGGCCCCAATACCCCGCTGGATGTTTTAGCCGATGCTGTTGTCGATGAAAAACCAAACCTCTTGTGGCTCAGTATGTCTGAACCATTCCGTAGCAACAGCCATCGAGCCGAAGTTTTAAAACTTGCCGAGGTAGCCCAACAAAACAAGACAGTGTTTATCGTAGGCGGTCGTCACGCCTCAGAACTCGCTTCGCTGACTGTGGATCAAGAAAACAATGCGCCTTTGATCATCTGCAATTCAATGGTTGAATTGAGTAAAGATGCAACACAAACCGCGAAAATTTTTGCGACGCAGAAATAAATCGCACAAAAAACTTTCAATTCTCCGGTTGCAATCGACGGACATGTGAGATTTCACTTCAAGATACTGACACAAACATCCGACAGTATACGTTCTCAATCCTCTCGTTGAGATACGGCTGGTCAATAAATTATCAGAACAGATGTCAGTCGATAGGCGCTAACCTCGATTTTCATTGCATCGGTCGCTAATGGGTCTCGGATGATTGGGCAAATTAAATTCGCGCGAAGCCTTAGGACCTCGGACGTTCTTGATTTTTTAAACAGAAATGAACTCACTTCTAACTAATTTGACAATGTCGCACTAGTTAATTCGTGAAAGCTGGGTCGCTCCTTTACACTTGCACTTTTCCCGATTGTGGACTGACTAAGATTTGACTATTGGTCATTGCTGTCTTTTATGCGATCGGCTTGTATTTGCGTCGTGTATGAAAAAACACTTAGCACACACAATCCGTAGAAGATGGCGACAAGTCCCACTACCAAATCATATGGCTGAGGAGTTGAAAGTGAGAACCTCAGTAGGACCGTCGAGATTACAAACCCCGCATTGCGGATGACGTATTCATATCTTTCAAAAAACGGAATTGAAATGATCAGAAGGAAGATGTCTGTGAAGATCATGAATTCAAAGAACGC
>JANODQ010000534.1:0-6782 GCA_031412775.1 Pirellulaceae bacterium
CCTGAAGGAATTGCTCTATGGTCTTTGCGGAGGCATATTCTGTGGAAACCTCCCGGGTGGTGGAGGGCAAGGTGTTAAAACACCAGCAACAATGCACGTCAGTGCGTCATTTTGCCACTTGCTAAAACAATCCCTCCAGCAATCACCAGTAACAGCTTGTCCAACGCGGTTATTTGCTAAATCCATTAGTGCGTCGGTCGATATCCCCTCTCGACCGTTCCAAGTATCGGTACACGCGGGGTCCATCTTATTTATTTGGCAGTCAATCGCGCAATGCAACATTGCGTTATTACCAAGATAGTTCCCTTCGTGGGTTGGTAAACCATTGTTAAGAAATGTACGATTGTAAATTTGTGTTAATGCAAAACCGCCGGCCGCGCATCTTGGGGAACCACAAATCACGGGGACTACACCCGGATCGGGTACTGGAGATAGAGGAAAAGACGGAATCACACTAGGCGGAATACTGCCAGGACTTGATGGTGGAACCAAGGGGGGAATCCCGCCGGTTGGGAAGGGAGGGCCGTTGGTCGGAAAGGTCAAAACAAGATCTGTCCCAAAGGGATCCATTCCAGAGAAAACTTGATTTCGGATAAATCTATAAAGATTCACTCCAGACTGGTACCCAATCGGATCTCTGGAGCAGAATTGTACTGCGGTGTTTTCGTATGGGAGTTGGAGCTATTGTAAGCCGTGATGGGTTAGGGGGAACGCGGCCTTGGTTTTAAGTTTTTTACTGATTCACGGACCAAAACGATAAAAATGTTGGTCGTGAATAGTGATTTCGACTCCAGTAATTTTGATCGTCGTGATCTTGATTACGGCATTTTGAGGCCGGCTTTGCTCATGAGTTCGCGAACTTCTTTTTTATCGCTTAGTTTCTTAGCAATGGTTTGGATGGCTTGCGTTGCATCGGTTTTGACTTCGGGGATTTGTAGTGCGCCGATGGCAAGTTTTAGTGTGCCCACACTTGGATAGCGTGCAAGATTTTCAACCACCAGCTTTTGCTCGGCGGGTTGCTTGGCTGCTTCGAGAGCTTTCGCGCACATATCGACTCGATCTTTGTCGGGCATTACGAACTGGCGAGCGAAACGGATGTAGCCGCGCATGGCTCGCACTTGGAACTTATCAGCCGGGCCCGTTTTGGCTAAATCGAGTAGAACTGGTGCTGCGTCGATGGTCATCCAGTCACCCAGTAATTTACTGCTAACGTCTTTCAGTTGCGGGTCGGAGTCTTTGGCTGCGATCGCAATTGTTTCGAGAGCTTTTGTACCGCCGACGGCTCCCAGGATCTCCAAGAGTTTTGTTTTGGTTTCGAGCGGTGCTTTTGCTGCGGCAGACGCGATTTGAGTAGCGCATGCTTCTCGGTCAGGCATTCGAATGGCGGCGGTTTCGAGAGCTTGACGAGCCACGGTTGCGTCGTCGGCGTTCTTGGGTGCAACAACTTGTTCAATCAGAATGGCCAATTTATCTTGTGAAACGGTGCTTCCAAGCGACTCCAATGCAGCGGTTCGAATGGCTTTGTTTGGAGAATCGAGTCCCTTGACCAATTCAGAGGTCGCTTCAACTCGTCGAAGTCCGACGACTTCGATTAGCAATTGCTGCAACGCGTCCTTCGAAGTTGGAAGCATTTTCACGATTTCTTGTGCGATATTCTCCGCAGGGATTTCAACGAGAGCCGCTTTGGCAGGTTGCAAAAGTTCTCCGTTATCGGCGAGAGCAATGCTGAGTAGTGGAGCGATGCATGAAGCGTCACCGATCCGGCTGATTGCCCCTAAGGCAGCAATACGCACTTCTTTAGGACCTTTGGATGCGATTTGAATCATTGTCGGTAGGTCGTTGAATTCTTTTCGGTCTGCGAGTGCGGTCACAATCAATGCGGCTCTTTCAGGAGCAGCTTGACCGACTTCTGCCAACAATGCCTTATCTAATTGTTTGCCCGGAATCTCGCGAGCCGTTTGCAATCCCAATTGAAACATGATTGGATCAGCTGATCGCAACTGTTCGACTAGAAGCGGGATTCCTTCTTGCTTTCGTGCGAGGATCGCGCCTCGCGTTGCTTCGACGATCCGCTGCTTGGGGACATCCGCTTTTCGGACTTCGTCATAGATTGTCGTCGCGACTGTTGCGTTTCCTTCTGCAAGGAATCGCTCGGCACATAGAACGCAACCTTCGGCCACGAGCGATCGAACTTTTGGATCTGCTTTTGCAAGTGACTTTCGCAGTGCGTTAGCGGAAGCGTCTCCACCGATTCTTCCGAGTGCGATTGCTGCTGCGGAAGCGACATCAACGTCTTGACCATTGAGTTTCTCAATGAGTACTGATACCGAATCCTTATCGCGACGTACACCGATAGAGTTGATAACTCCGACAAGTAGCTTGCCATTCAAATTAGCTGTAGCACCGCGAAGTGCGTCGTCTGCTTCTTTGCCGGGAATGGCTTCCAAAGCGATTCTCGCCCACGATGCGAGTTGCTCATTAGTGAGGAGCTTTGCAAGTTCCGGTGCAGAGGCGCCGGTTCCGTAAATCGCAAGCCGTTTACAAGCAAGAGCCTTATCACCGCCAGAAGCATCGCCAGTCAGAATAGCGATTAAGGCTGGCTCCGAAGTGATGGTTGTGACATCGTCTTCGCAAAAGCCATTTGGAGTTTTCAAAGTCAGGGCAAGCGTGAGTGCTGCAAGAAACAAAAACGTGAAACTACGATGCATAATAATTCTCTTGATAGCGAAGCAAATTTTAGGATGATTTGAATTGGGCGAAACGTTAGTCTCTGCTCATCAATAAACACTAAGGCTCAAAATTACAGTTCATAAAGTGATGCACAATAATAATTATTGTTTTAAATTATTGTCTTTGAGCAACGCGGACTGGGTTGCGAGTCGTTTAGAATCGCCAAGGTTCGCGAAGGGCTTCGGATCGTAATCGATTGGCCGCTTCGTCATTTAGGAATTCATACTTGTTGACATCCAGTTTGACTTGGCGATTCAAGAACAAAGCGATGTTGGCGGCGTGGCAGGCGATGTGAGCCCGCGCGGCAGCTTCCGCGTTGCCCTTGGGTTGAGCACGAGTTTTTACGCAGTCCAAGAAGTCCCGAACGTGATAAGTCGCAGGATATCCACCGATCTCATCAACGACGCGGCCTGCAAGAAGGGCAGGCGAGCTGAGTACCATCTTGCCGCTGTCGCCAGCTTCCACCCAACCGGTTTCTCCTTCGAATCGAACTGGGCATGATCCTAGCGGAATCCAACCATTCTCACGGAGGATAAGCTGGCAACCGTCGTCATAAGTCGCAACCATTTCACCGTTGACAGGTGGGTTGTACTCGATTGGTGGAGGACAATCATTCACGGCCCACTGACATAAATCGACGCAGTGCGAACCCCATTCTAGGACTCCGCCACCAACCATGCCGCCACCTTTTTCAAAATTGAATCCATCTAGATGCTTTGTATTAAAGGGACGCCATGCGGCTGGTCCTAGATAAGTATCCCAATCGACTTTAAGTGCCTCTGGGTCTCCTTCTGCAGTTAGCCAACCGCTCGACATTGCGGTCATACCTCGTGGATGTGCGTAAACTTTTTGGAGCTTACCAAGCTTGCCCGTTCGAGCGAGGTAGCAGGCAAATGCGAAGTGCGGAAGATTACGGCGTTGGGTGCCCGCTTGAAAAATACGTGCCGTGCGTCGAATTGTATCTGCCAGCTCAATACTCTGCGCGATGTTTTTCGTGCAGGGCTTTTCGCAGTAGATGTCTTTGCCTGCCTTGGCCGCCAGCATCGTCGATGTACCATGCCAGTTGGGCCCAGTTGCAATCAAAACAGCATCGATATCGCTGCGATCAAGTAGCTCGCGAAAATCGTTATACATCGCGCAATTTTCATTACCGTACTTTTGATCAGCCATCTTCTTGATGTCTAGTCGACGCGACTCTTTCACATCGCAAACGGCAGCGAACTGCACATCGCTTTGTTCGAGGAAGCAACCCAAGTCGTATGTGCCTCGTCGACCAATTCCGATACCACCGACCACTACACGTTCGCTAGGCGCAACGGCCCCATCACGACCAATTGCAGAGCTCGGAATGATTGTCGGGGCCAACACGGCCGCACCGGCTGTTGTCGCTGCACCTTTAAGAAATCGTCGGCGATGTAATGAGTTCAATTTTTTCGTCATGTCGTACTCTTGTTTCTTCAAGCCTAGTAAATGATCTGTTTGATTGAGATCGGTGTGTCTGAACTTTTAGTCTGGGAAAAGGTCGTAACCTAGTCAAAGCGAGCTGGGCGTTAGTGGGAAGCTTACGCCCAAAAGATTCGTTTTCGTTGAGATCGGGTCCGCTATTGGATGATTAACGGATACCGAACTATCCTTAATCATAACGGAAGTGAAGCACGAAAGTCAGCTACCGAGTCAGTTTTTGGCTGCTTTAAATCGCAAAAATGGATGCGGCGAGTTTTCTTGGGAAAGAACAATCCTGGCAAAGAAAAACAGCCGGCATTATTCCGGGAAGATGTGAGGTTTCCGGTAGTCGTATGCAAGAAGCTTGTTTGCGTCTGCATTGTTCGTAAACAACTCTTTGTCGGCATCCCAATCCAACATGGAACGCGACTTCAAGGCGATTCCAGCAATCAACGCGGCGGAGGTACATCGATGCCCGTACTCAACATCACACGTGGGCTTTTCACGAGATTTTACACAGTCCAAGAAATTACGAGCGTGGTCAGAGTCGCGCATGGTTCCGCTAACTTTCGCGGGTTCGATCATGGCTTTCTCACCGGTCCGCCAACCTTGCTCAAGCTTTCTATTGATGGGTGAACGGGCTGCGAATTGATTTGGGGTGACCATTTCGGGAACGACTTCATATCCACGAGTCGAAAAATAAAGCGTCCCCTTCGTTCCGCGAAATTCGATTTCGCAAGGTCTCGCGGCAGGCTGAGTTCCTGATGCATTAAATTGAGAGAATGTGACTAACGTATTACCAGGATACTGCCATACGACCTCCATCGTATCGGGTACCTCTCGATTGTCGAAGTCTACGAACTTACCTCCAAGTGCCGCTACAGATACGGGTGCATCGAAGCCGAGCGATCGATGAATCTGGGAAAGGTAATGAACGCCGAAGTTGGTGAGCTGTCCTCCTGAAAAATCGTTGAACCATCGGAAGCGATAGAAAGTGCGATTTTTATTGTACGGCTGCATGGGAGCTGGCCCGAGCCATTGGTTCCAATCGAAGTCTTCAGGCGGCTCCGTATCCTCGGGGCGACCAATGCCTTGAGGCCATTCGTTCTGTACATGAAACGCTCGTACAACACTTACCTTTCCAATGCCTCCATTGCGAATGAAGTCTGCGGCTTCTGCTGCGAAAGGGGACGACATGCGTTGAATTCCACACTGCACTACGCGATTATTATCTCGAGCAGCGTTGACCATCGCGCGGCCCTCAGCAACACAAAGCGAAAGCGGCTTCTCGACATAAACATCTTTTCCAGATTTACAAGCTTCCACCATTTGCAAAGCATGCCAATGATCCGGAGTGCATATGACGACCGCATTAATGTCTTGTCGATCAAATACCTTTCGATAGTCAAGATAAGCATCAGGTTGATTACTCTTGGCGGTTTGGATTTTTTTTACAGCGAAGTCCAAATGCGGCTGGTACATATCACTGACAGCTGCGATTTCAATATCACCTTGCTCCAGGAATGCACTCAGCACTTGATCGCCTCGATTCCCGACACCAATAAACCCGAGCCGAATGCGGTCGTTAGCTCCATACACGCGTTTAGCACTTGCTGCCGATGCGGTCGCAAGCCCTGTTATGGCAGCGGCAATATTAAACTCTCGCCGATGAAACTGAGTCATAGCTACACCCTCAATTAAATTTACTGAATGAGAAGATCAAGAGAACAATATATACTTCTCTCCCTTACTCGGGGATATGCTTCGAGTTTGTCCTAATTGCAAACACCGATAGGGTGTGTTGATGAAAATGCCGTTTCTGATGAGCCTTGGCTCGGGTGCTGTCTCGGAACCGGTAGCCATATCAACACCCGTGGCTAACGCCATCGGCTCAGTTTTCATTAGGCTAGCCACCGTCGTAAAACGTCTCATCGAGCGCGTACCGAAGGAAACGAATCCCGCTGGCGTCAATTGTCACAATCGATGTAGATTCACTGTAAACTACTGTTGGTGATATCCCGTAGCTCTCACAGCGACTTCGTTTTCGGAACTAACTCATGGATCTTTCAATTTCGTCTCGATTGTGCCACAGATAAAGAATCCTCGATTTAATCGGCGGATGTACGCCGTCTTCTTGGCTCTCTGGGATACGGAAAAGAGGATACGTCGGATCTCGATCGATCATGGCGATAAGCATGGGCAATGACTCTTCATCAAAGTCAATGTTGCCGGCATCCATCAGCAGGGCTTCCCAATCAAGGCGAGGTTGAGACTGCAGCCTTTGAATCGCTTTGACCTGTTCTTCGAGCATCACATCGGAATCTGCTTCTTGTTCGCTATTCCATAAAAAGTTAAAGAAGCCACCGACTGTGACATCGCGATTTTCTGCTCGCTTTTTGATTTCCGCGTTTACCTTTGTTTCTATTTCTTCTTTGGTTGCTGTTCCATAAGGCATAGAATTGAAAACTGTTTCAATCAATTCTGACGCATTCAAGTTTCCGGCAGCTTTTGACATTATCGCTTGTTGCATCACGATCAACTGTAACTCCGATTCTGCCCCAATTTTCATCAACCCATTGACCGACGGAATAATGCCATTCACGTGGGCA
>JANODQ010000535.1:0-2088 GCA_031412775.1 Pirellulaceae bacterium
AACTCGTAATCCACGCCCGGGCGAAGTATTCGCCCGTTCTCAGTCAAAAGAACATTCGACGACAAGACTGACAAAAGATCCGGACCTATGCCAAGACTCTCGTCGAGTAAGATTTCGAAGAAACTCAAAGGCGAGGTACCAGGTTGCAGTCGTACAAATGAATTTGGCTGCGAAATAGTATTGCGATCTTGATCTATCCCAGGGGCGTCGTCGTCGAGCGGGCGGGTAAGAATCGCAATCGGACCTTTGGAATCCGAGCGATCCACTGCTCCTCGATCGATAAACACGTTTACACCAACTCCCGCTGGAGTGCTGACCAACGGATCATCTTCCCGAAGCAGACCGTTTACGTCCCGATCAGGGGCGATCATGGAGCTAGCGGTTCGAACAATTCCTGACTTAACAGAAGTTAATCCTGGTCGTTCTTGAAGCGAACTAATTGAGCTGTCGATCGCAAGCGAACCAATCGCAGGATAAAATTTCCCGTCCGTTGTGTTAAGGAACAGCGGGTCCGTTAACTGGAGTGGGAAATCGAAGGAACCAGCTACCGTCGAGTCGGTTCCGTTGTTGTAAAACAGGTTACCGCCAGCGATAGTTGTTGTATTCAACGCTGAGATACCGGTCGTGGTTCCCGCGATAATATTATTAAAAAGATTGGGGCTCGCGTTCTGTGTAACTCGAATTCCAATACCATTTTGAACATCACCGCCAAAAATCGTGTTGTTCATAACACGAGCGATTGTCGATGGAGCGATTCCTCGTGCGGAGACGCCACCACCTGCGATCGAAATACCGCCACTTCCATTTTGATCCAGGACGTTATTAATGATAACAATACCAGGAGCCAAATTCTCAGTGTTTAGAGTGACCAAAGTACGGCTAGCAGATAGTATCGGAGCCACACCGACATCAATTCCGAAATTCGACGAGTGGCGAATCGAATTTGACGAGATCAAGATCTGACCTTGATCGCGATAAATATTGGAATCCCCCAAGTCTTCACCGAAAGGAATCGTTCCGAATATTGCATCTTTACCCGAGACATAAAATCCAGCGATCTGAACAAGCGGATAGAATGTTGGGAACAGACCAAATGGATCGATTGGGTTCGGACCAAAAGCGTTTTCCAAAGCTGGAGCCGCAGATACAAGTGGTGCTCCAGGTGCAGGAGATGCCGGACGTCGTGGGATAGTAATTAAACTGCCGGCTGCTAAAGATGGGTCTGTGAATAGTTCCACAATGTTGGAGTCATCCCGCTGTAGCTCGGTACGCGCGGTACTTGTCATCTGGCCACGTAAGCTGGCCGTAATCTTCAAAACAGATTGATTATTTATCGCGTCCCGAATAGCCCTCGCAACGACTGGCGAGTTACCCCGACTGGAGTTAAAAGGCAACGATAATGGAACTGCGATGTTACCAATCGCTACCCCATTGGGTCCAACCGGTCCAGCAGGATCGAGATCAAATTCAAACGTCGCTTGCGTTACACCATCGCTTAGGATGAACAAGTCACCTTCGGCGACATCTACAGTCTGACTAACAATGATCGCGACTTGTTTTGAAAGCCGCTCATTCGTATCAAATGTACGTTGTAATCCTAGATTAAACCCGTCTCCCGTGTCGCCATATTCCGCACCTGGCCGAATCTCTAGTTGATAGTTTCCGACTTCCGTTTGTGTGACACGTACACCGTTCGGTCCGCCAAGCATTTCATAAAACGGAGTGTTGTCGAACGCAATGTTAGTGCTTTGCGGGTTAGGGCCGATAACTTGTTCTCCGCGTTCCGCGAAACCAACAATGATGTCGTCTATGTAGATGCCTTCGAAATTGTTTACTTGGGAGCCTCTAAACGCTAATTGGAAGTCCTTAATTCCTTGGACATCTCCCAAGATTTGGGTTGTGCCACTCACGCCTAAGCCCGTCGCAATGTAAGGACCAGCCTTATCTGCCCCGCGATTGGTTGTTGCATACAACGGCCCCGCGTTCTGAACCTGAAGTCCATATACTCGAACCGTGTCTAAGTAAGCAGGATATGGAGAGGTGTTTTCTTCGCCAGGTAAATTTCCGGTCAGTACACGTGCTAGTGCC
>JANODQ010000536.1:0-8926 GCA_031412775.1 Pirellulaceae bacterium
ATGGGTTACGTGCAGTCTCTGTGGTTGCGGTGATTCTCTTTCATACTGGGTTGGCCTGCCCGGGTGGATATGTGGGCGTAGATGTTTTTTTTGTGATTTCCGGCTTTCTCATTACCGAGCTGATCGTAAAAGAGTTGGAGAAAGGTCGCTTTTCGCTTGTCGATTTTTGGTTGCGGCGGGCTCGCAGGATACTTCCGGCAGTTTTCGTTGTTACCCTCGCGACACTTGGGCTCGGGTACTGGTTGCTGATGCCGTATCACTTGATGCAAATGACGAAGTCCGCGATCGCTCAATCCTTTTTTGCATCGAACTTCTTTTTTTGGCGCGACCGTAACTATTTCAACCAGGAGTCTGAGTGGAAGCCCTTGCTGCACACTTGGTCGTTATCGGTCGAAGAGCAGTTCTATATCGTGTTACCTTTTTTGCTCTATGTAATTTATCGTTGGAATAAACGATGGATGTTTACTGCGATATTAGCTGTCGCATCAGCGTCGTTTCTAATGAGTTGCAGAACGATTACTGCCTCACCTGCCGCAACTTTTTTTCTCTTGCCAACACGCGCTTGGGAGCTACTCGCAGGATCACTGCTGGTTGGTTTGAATCGCAGGTCGTTCTCCACAATCGTGTCCGAGTTGATCTCGATCGTTGGTTTCTTGTTAATCATGACAAGTGTTTTCACTTATGATCGCAACACGGAGTTCCCGGGGCTATTGGCTGTTGTGCCAGTCTTAGGAACGATGCTTGTTTTGTTGGCCAATGAGTCGCATGCAACGTTTATCGAGAGGTTGCTTTCACGGCCTACATTGGTGTGGTTGGGAAAAATTTCGTTCTCGCTTTATCTTTGGCATTGGCCGTTGCTGTCTGTTTCTCGCTATGCATTTGATGGCCAGTTAAGCTCACAAGCGATCGCGACTGTTTTGATCTTCACGGTTGGATTTAGCTGGCTGACCTATAGCATCATCGAGCAACCTGTCCGTCGACGCAAAGTCTTAGCTTCTAATAAAACACTCGTTGCAACGCTTCTCGTTGCGTGGATTCTAATCACAGGCGTGTCCTTTTTGATTTGTCGATACGAGGGCTTTCCAAGCCGAAGTTCACTTGCAGCGACTCCAACACCAGACACTTTTTCCGTGTCGGAGATACAAGCCATTCGAGAAAAGAATTTACCTATACTAGGTGATCGATCTCATTCAAAACCGTCATTCATCGTCTGGGGCGACAGTCACGCAGCGACTGCGATGCCGATGATTAGCGAGCTTGCATCCAATCGTGGAATCAGCGGTCTTGGTGCAGCCATGCCTTCCAGCCCGCCTCTACCTGAAACACGGAACGGGTGGAATAAAGATCTCGTGGAGTGGAATACCGGAGTCTTGAATTTGATCGAAGAGAGGAACATACAACACGTTTTTTTGATTGCACGTTGGTCAAGCTACATCGAAAAAGTGGCCGATTATGATCTTCTCTTTGGAACAGACCCATTGCAGACGCTTGCGTACGATGACCAAACAGTATCGAGAACACCGGACGAAGCGTTTAAAGCTTTTGAAAGATCGATTCGAAGTCTAAGCGAGCGACTAACGAAGGCTGGTCGACACGTTTATCTTGTCCCCCAAGTTCCAGAGCAAAACTCAAGTCCTCGTCGAAGCGCCTTCACTGCAGAAAGGACTTGGGGATGGATACCAAATCGGCAAGTTGGAATCGATCGCAATACGCATGAATCGAGACAACTTCGAGTCAAAGAAGTCTTTCATTCGCTCGCGTCGCCTCTGGTGACTATCGTTCCCTCGGATCAACTGCTTTTTGGTAAAGACAATCAAACAATTCTCGTCAGCGAAAATATGCTTATCTATAACGATACAAATCACTTGACGATCGATGGCACCCGTTTTGCGCTCGCACCACTACTCGAGCCAATCTTTGATACGATAGCTACTCGGTAGTTTATTACTCGTAATCGGCACGCTGTTTCGATGCAACCGTCCCCATCTAAAACAAATCAATCACCGCGAATCTTCTTCTCAGTCGGCGAACCCAGTGGTGACGTCCACGGAGCGAATCTTATTCGAGCACTTCGAGAAAAGTGTCCGACACTTTCGGTTCGCGGTTTTGGTGGTGATAAAATGGTGGACGCTGGGCTGCAAAGCGATTTCGACCTAACCACGCTTGCGGTCGTTGGCTTTGCGGAAGTGTTACCGAAACTTCGCGAGTTCTTTCGCGTTGCGGACATCGCCGAAGATGTCTTCCGAAAGGGACTTGTCGACGGCGTTGTCTTGATTGATTTCCCGGGCTTCAACTGGCACATTGCGAAGCGGGCGAAAAAATACGGACTACCGGTTTACTATTATCTTCCCCCGCAACTTTGGGCATGGGGTAGTTGGCGAATTAAAAAGATTCGAAAGTACGTGGACCGCGTCTTGTGTAACATTCCATTTGAAAAAGAATGGTTTGAGTCGCGTGGAGTCGCAGTCGATTATGTTGGCCACCCATTTTTTGACGTGGTCTACTCACAACCTCTCGACCAAAGTTTTTTAAATCAATGGCGTGAATCATCTTCGCTGCAAGTGGGCGTTCTGCCGGGGTCACGTCACCATGAAGTGCATCGAATATGGCCGCTTCAATTAGAGATAATTCGTCAGCTCCACGAGGAATTCCCCCAAGTTCGGTTTTTGGTTGCAGCCTTAAAGGATGCTCATGCGGAATGGTGTCGATCGCAAATCAAAGGAGCCGATGAACAGCTTCCGATTGAAGTTTTTTCTGCAAAGACAAGCGAGATTATCAGCCTTTCAGACTGCGTGCTCACAAAAAGCGGATCTGTTTCTTTGGAATTGATGGCTCGCGAAAAGCCGACTGTCGTCCTTTATCAAGTTAGCAACTTAACTTACGCACTTGGAAAAATGCTGACTCGGTTGAAGAGCATGACTCTCCCAAACATGATCGCTGGAGAAACAATCATGCCAGAGTTTCTCGCTGCTGGTAAATCTAAATTTGCCGTTAAGCAAGCGGAAATTGCTCTTGCCGATCTACTTCGAAATCCAAAGTCGCGTGAGAAGCAAAAAGACTCGCTTTCAAAGCTTGGCAAGGATTTCGCACAACCAGGTGCGAGTGCAAAAGCTGCGGAATTACTCTTGGGATACCTGCGATCACATTAACCGCTTGCTGCCATTTGCTCTTCAGCAACTAGTTCTGCGATCATGTCTTTCAGTTGATCTACTTCCTCATTGAAAAGGTTGCCAATCAAAATTTCGGTGATCAAGTGCTTCTTGTCCGGGAACCTACGCACTAGCTTTCCAAAGTTCAACCCATCATAGAAAGCACACACCAGAAATCGCATTCGATCGAGTGCTTTGACGTGTGCAGATTCCCAGCTTCGCAGTCGAGTTTCCGATGGGTCGTTGACATCCAATGCATCTGCGATCGAATCTGCTGCCATCCCTGCAGAGGTAAGAGCAAGCATCAGACCCGATGAATAGAGCGGGTCCAAAAATCCAAACGCATCCCCGACTAATACCCACCCATCGCCGGCAGCTTTCTTAGCTTTGTAGGAGTATTCCTTTTGCATCCGATAGTCCTCAGTTCGAACGGCATCTTTAATTCGCGGTTGCAAGCCGGGGCATCGCGAAACTTCCTCCCTGTAGATCGTCTCTGGGTCCTTCGACACGCGGTCTTTGAACAAATAATCATGTCCTGCAACGACCCCAACACTGACAACATCATCGTGCAAAGGAATGTACCAGAACCAACCTTTTTTTCCTTCTGTTTGGATGACAACCGTCCCGCCACCGTCAATTCCAGGATCTCGATATGCGCCCTTCCAATAGGTCCAAATAGCCGCCTTTTTCAGGACCGGATCCCACTCTCTCAGGTTCATACGATCCATAATAATTGACGACTGGCCGCTGGCGTCGACAACTACTTGAGCACGAACTTCTTTCTCTGTTTCACCTTCAAGTTTTACTTTCACCCCGTACGCCCTATCTCCGTCAAACAGAACATCTAAAACGCGAGCTCCTTCATGAACGACAACTCCTTGATCGCGAGCGTTATCTAAAAGCATTTTGTCGAATTCGCTTCGAACAACCTGCCAGGATTGCGAGCGCTCGTGCGGATCATACTGACCAAAGCGAAAGGGTTCTGCAAGCTTTCCGTGCTCATTGATAAACTGCACACCATACTTTTTAGTGAAATGACTACCCTTCATCTTGTCCAGCATCCCAAGGCGTTTAACCATTGGGTAGCAGTAAGGAATCATCGACTCGCCGATATGGAAGCGTGGAAAATGCTCTCGCTCAAAAACAGTTACACGGTAGCCACGCTGGGCAAGCAAAGTTGCGGTCGCTGATCCGGACGGTCCGCCGCCAATCACAATTACATCTGTCGATTCCGATGAAGCAATCATTTTAATTTCCTATTCCAGGTTACTTTTATTAGTGTTTCTGCTTTGTTTATTTGGACATATCAAATCGCGTTTGGTGTTGGGCTTACTTCCAAAACCCATCTTCCGATTCGTGAGGTGCTCTTGCGCGACCAAGCAATTCGCAAAGTGTGGTTAATTCTTGGGGCGTTAAGTGGCCAACTTGTTTCTCATGACACTGGGCCAGTGGTCTCCGAAGTTGCTTGAGCAGTGCTAAGCCATCGCCAGTTATTCCGACTAAGACGGCTCTCCGATCTTCAACCGATCGCTCTCGTCCAATCCAACCATTCTGCTCCAATCGATCGAGCATCCTAGTAATGTCGGGAGCTCGAGAAATTAAACGTGTTGTGAGGCTGAGAGTAGGTATTTTCTGTGGGCTTGCGGATTCCAAGAGTCTGAGCACGTTGTACTGTTGGGCTGAGAGATTCCATTCAGAGAAAAGAGCATCCTCGATCGCTCGAAGACGGTCATACGTTCTCCAAATAGCTAGGTAAGCTTCTTGCTGAACGGAATCGAACTTTCGCGTTGCCGCTTTCAACTTTGAGATCCTCGATTGGAAGCCGCGCTGGCTGCCTGGACAGATGGTACTGCAGTCTACGCAATAATACCGGATAATAGTTGTTTTAACAACTATTGTTCGGACTTGGTTTGTAGAAACTGGAATTATTTCCGGAGTTGTTTTGAACGGATTTTGCCATGTTGGGTTGATCCGCCAGTGTCCTTTCTATGTGAAAGACTTTCAACTATTCTTAAAATCGCGGGCATTTTGAGCCGTTAACGTCCGTTTTTGAGTTTCGCACTTGTTGCAACCTGAGGACGTAGACCAAGCAAAACGCGGCTTACGCGACGCGGCGGCTAGCAGTAAAGGTACCCACACTGCCACTTGTTTGCGCTATGTGTTAGCGGGGGATTTCACTGCTACAAAACTTGTGTTTCGGAATAACGCAACTTCAAAATACTCTAGCTGATGTTGGTCCCACCGCTCCAAAAAGATCGGCTAGGAGGTCGTGCCGCGTTCGCAATCAACGTTTTTATCGGTAAAGGCATTCATGAGTGGAAGACTTTTATGTATACAAGATTGGGACACGCGTTTCGATTGGCTTGATATTTACTCGGACAATTCCAAACCCTCGGCGGGTTCGACTACGAAAGTGGGAAAATCGGCCAACGCCTCAGACGCACTTCATCGATGGCTCAATTTATTTAGCAATTGCATTGCAAAAGCTTCAATCCGACCTCGTGGAAACTGGCGATCAGCGCATGGTGAATAAATTCCAAGGCCACCGAAATGCTAAAAACCCATTTTGGAATGTGCGTCATTGGATCGTTTTGATAAGCCCCTTCGTTTATTTATGCATGTTCGATGCTTATCTAATCCGCATTTCCAACGCCTTGGAACCGCATCCGTGGGTTTCGTATGCTCCCCCTAAGATGGCTCGGCTGATCGATATCGGTCAGGTCAAAATCCTGGAGGACAACATTGCCGCGAAGAAAGCCCAAAGAGTCGCTGTCACGTTTTACAACATTAGCGTGCAATACGATCTCCGATACACCCAGACTCCCGTTCGTCCGTCGAATGCGGTATTTCGCAAAACGTCGATTCAAGTGAAATTTACCAATCCCAAAGTCACGCTCGAGCATGAAATCAAAATGTCCACTACCTACCAACCTGAAAAGCCGTGGGAGTCACGACTCTTGCTGCACGAAATGGACCATGTGGCCATCAGCACGGACCCACGACTGATCAACATGCTTAAATCGCTCCTTCAAGCTCCAGCAAAATTGACCGTCGAGCTGTCAGCCAACGCCAACCAAGATGCAACCACGATTAATCAAGCGATCACCGATTTGCAGCAAGCTCGCCGAGAAGCAGTTCAAGTGATAGTACAGAAATACTACGAGCGGCTTGATGCACAATCGAACAACGGGCTTGATGACATTGATCAGCGAAACGAGTTCTTCATGGGACTCTACTCCAAACAGGACTTGGAGTCGCTCGAGTTCCCTTACCTCAAAGAGATTCGCGTGGCATTGGCCGACGCGAATTTAGAATCAGTTGCAAACCACTATTTGATTAGCGATTCGAAATAGTTGACTGAGAACTCGTGCTCGCTTCATCCTTACTAACGGATGGCTGTTTTATTGTCCTGGAATCCAAAGTCCGCTTCCTCCGGAACCGCTTGCTCCGGCAGGCTTTCCTTGAGCCGCGGGAGCTCCTTGGTCTGGAGTCCAAAGACCACTTCCTGAGTTAGCCGGGGTTGGTGCTTGCGAACCATGTCGCGCGAGAGCGGCCCCAACGTCTGAACCTCGTCCGCCGCCGCCGCCGGCTTGCTGTTGTTGCATCCGCATCATCTGCATCTGAACAAACTGCATTAAAACAGGATCGCGGGGTACTTCCGTGAGTGCCTTACGCAAGAAAATACCGGCTTCTTCAGGCCGCCCGAGTTGCTGCAAGACGTCGGCTCGCTCCAAAACTACGTTGCCGATTGGAACGCCTAGAACCTTCCCCTTCTCGTACATTTGCTCAAGGAGCTTTTCAGCTTCTTCGAAAGACTTCGAGCTCCGTGTTCGTAGAGCCAACTTGGTGTAGTCGGCGGAAATTTCCAACTCTTCGGGCCACGTGGTCGCTGTAATCGCAACTGCCATCCGCTCGTAGATGCTTGTCACGTTGCGAGTCAGTGCGGATTGGGCCATCTGAAGTAAATCATCGGGAGCAATTCCTTCCAGGTCGATCCAGAAGTAGCTTGCACCGCCGACAAGATCAAACGTATCATCGGTGGAGCTGAGCTTGATTTTTTCCAGAGAAAGCTTTGCAGCCAAGTCTTCAAAGTCTGTTGCAGATAGCTTCGAAGTACCTGCCGCCTGCCAAAACAAAAGAAACGCAGCGAGTTCGGTTTTATAGACTGGATCATTCGCACAAGATGAAGGCGTACCGCCGTTGAGCATCGGAAGTGGGAAATCAAGAAAGAGCTGCTTGTCGAGTTCTCGAGCCGAAGCATTAAACGCGGGAGCCAAATCGTTCGGTGGCATCTTGTCGACTTGGACGGTTGCCGAGATGAACAGCAGCGGGCTGTTTGGTAGCGACTTAAGCACTGTCCGGCTGGACTCGGGGAGCCCAAGCTCTTCGACGATCGACTTGGTCCAAGCTTGTTGGTATCCACGAGTCGGTTCGATCATGACAATGCGTGGCGGCTTATCCGTTTGTCGGCCATAGTAAACGATCCACTGACCAGCTTGTCGTGGCCGATACTCTGCGAACTCTTCGCCCAACACGGGCTTCACCAACATGTAGGCAGACTTTGGCGGAACTTCTTCGCCGGTGAGCGCGTTAAGTAATTCGCGAACTGATTCAGGCTTCATCGGAATCAGGCTAGTGCTGCTTACCAACTTTTGTTCAACACCCTCGTCAGCAACATCGTAGCTTGTCAGGTCAAGCGGAATGCCAATTCCACTTTTAGTTGCCGACAGCTCAAAAGCGAGTGCTTGGAAGTATACTTTTTGGGCTTCAAGCAACCCATCCGCCTTTGCAAGACGCAAGCAGGTTTCCGTTGCACCATCGATGTCCGCGACAAGCAACAAGCACTGAAGCTTTGCGATTAATAGTGGGCCTTGAGGACCAAACTCGCGCTGAATTCCCTCAAGCTTCGTTCTGCACTGCTGAACTTGATACCTTTCAAGTAATGCCAACGCTTCGCGATAACGCTCTGCATAGGGCTGATCGTCCGCTTCTGGCGGCGATGGAGGCGACTCTCGCTGGAGAATACTTATGTTTTGTTGAGTGATGATCGAATTGTAAATCTCGTTCGTCATCTCAGCAGATTGCTCACCTGCGATTCCCAAGAGCATTTCCGCATGCATAAGCGACGAAAGGAAATACCGACGCTGCATCATGCTTTCGATCAGGTTGATCGCCACAGTCATGAAGAGCGGATGCAGATTTTCTGACGTACCAGCAATTGCTTGGACAAGGAGATTCGCAGCCTCTTCAACGTTTCCACGCATTATCGCGACCAGCGATCGATACATCTTGGCGAGTGGGTTATCGGGTTGCAAACGAATGAACTTTGCCGACGTTTCTTCGAGCGACTCTGTTTCTTGCAACTTCAGCAAAAGCTCGCACTTCATTGCCAACAACCACGGCTCTGAAGGCAAGCTTTTCAAGAGCGAATTAATGCGATCAAGGGCGGCCACACTCTGCTCGCCTTGAATCATTCGATCGACAATTTCCATCTCAGCCAAATGTTCGTGGCATTTACAAAACTTGATCTTTTTCCCGTTACCGCACGGGCAAATAGTATATTGGTCCATCGACATGGCTGATTTTATCCTAGATCCACACGCAAAAAGGGTTTAGCAACGCCTGACTTTAACGAGTCAAAAGCTGCCTGATACGCTGTCTGTTACGCCAACAAGTGTAACAGGCATCTGATCATCGCAGAAGCTACCTATTCTCAGCTATTAATTCCCCGCTTTTGCCCCGCAATAAACTATTGGGTCAGCGGCGGATTTTAGTTT
>JANODQ010000537.1:0-5392 GCA_031412775.1 Pirellulaceae bacterium
TTTCTGGAGGGCCGCACCCGTTAATTGCTGCCCATCTCGGAAATTCCTCGATGCATTAAACGAGTCAAAGGCAAGGACCGTAGCTGATGTTGGAGACGCATACACCGAAGCCGCGAGTGGTTTTGTGTTCACTGTGTTTTCGCCAGTTGCGGGATTAATTCCCGGCATGTTCAGCATACTGAAGTCTCCGGGGGCGGCACCTGTAACACCAGTTGGATAACGCGGGCCAGCAACAAATCGGAAGGTTCGGTTCGTGAAGGCCACATTCTTAGGGACATCCTTCGCACCATCGTTGTTTTGATCAATCATATCCTGTGGCAGTAGACGATCACTCGCATAGTAAGCCGTATTTCTTGCTTTCGCAACTGCCACGTCGATTGAGAAAATGGTTGCGTCGGTCATTCGATATAGACCAAGGACTTCACCGGCGGAGTCCGCGACAGCAAAGACCATTTTTGTGCGAGCGCCTGGTAGGAAACTACTCGTAAGTCGAATGGCCGCCCGAGTCTTATTGGCTTCGGCAATCCCCTGACTGACGATTCGTTGAACATCACCCCCTGTGATGGGATCGACTGATGAACTATGGGGTAGGACCAGCCAGCCCTCAGGAACGCTGCGTCCGCGGAGGCTATTTGGATTTGGATCTAGGGCTGATAAATCCTTGTTCACGATTTGATCACCACCATTATTTCTAAGACCTTTACCGCCACCGTTTGCAAGGCCGATTTGAAGCAATCTCTGTTGCCCAGTGACGGGATTTTGACGAGTCGGATTCGGGCCGTAGATTTCGAGCGTGATTCCAACCAAGTCAATGCGTCCGCTGACTCCACCGAACGGACCACGAGGAGGTGCCAGTCCTTCAAAGCGATCGACTGAGGTAGCCCCAGGACCGACGACTGTACCGCCAGCAGCGAAGAACGCGATAAACTCGGACTCAAGCACCTTTGGAGCGATCACGCGTTCACTCTCAAGTTGTGTCGAACCTCTCACGGAAGTGTGCACGAAACCTTGTTCAAAGGTTGCGTATCCATTGGGACCTGGAAAGAACACGCCAATCCCGCCCACTAACCGACCGTTTTTGTAGAGTGGAATACCACCCGGAAGAGTTGCTATGCCGCGACTTTGCGCCAATGGAAGAAGTCCCGACTGGGATCCATAGGACTCAGGGAAAGTTTCCATGAACACCTTCGCAGCGTCAGGAACGAAGCTGGAATTGACGTCAAATCGCTGCGTTAATGTCAGATCATCTGTTCCTCCAATCTTCCCATCGGGTCCGAGATCATCGACGGTTCCCTTGATACCATCTAAACCTGGGAGACGTGAACTGTCGCGACTCTGATGCTCAATCGCAAACAAATCAACTAAAGGAGTGTTGGCTGTTTGTGGAGGGAAGTTACCGCCAAGTCCGATTGGCGCAACGAACCCTGGCCCTCTCCAAGGCGAATTCGGATCTGGAATGTTTGGATTCGATTCGACTTCGCGTTGTGTCATTGTTGATTGGCTGATGAACCGAATCGTTCGCGATGTTAACGGTGCTTCGCTATTGGAAAAGAAGGCTGCAGTGCGCGCTTTCGCAACTGCGCCATCGATTGCAAAAACACGGTCTACTACACGGTTCTGGTAGGACGCTAACACATCTTGCTCAAGTCGCACACCGAGAATTCTTCCAGATCGATCCACAATCGCAATGATGGCATCGTTGCTAGTCGTGGCCATTGCTGCCCGATCGAGCAATCGCGTTACATCACTTGTTGTGATGACATTCTTATCGAGTTCAGCAGCCGGTATCAATGAGGACTTTGCTAAAGCAGCACTCGACATAGTTGCTGATTCTACAGTGAACGCAACGTTTGAAGTTGATATTGCTTGTACCGGTGTTGAAATCTCTCGAGTATTGAGCCTGTTAATAACTTGGAGAACGTCGATTGGTGTCACCGCACCGTCGTCATTGACGTCCATGAAATAGGTCGAGTCGGTAGAGTTCGCGGAATACTCGCTCGATCGTCGGTTTAACTGGTTAATCACGATCAAGGCATCTAAGACAGCGACAATCGAGTCGCCGTCCACATCTTCGGGAAGATCAACATTATGAAAACTTGGTATGACGTCCGCCGCCATGCAGTAACGCCTATCAAGTCGCTCGACTCGGAGCTTTCGTTGATGCAACCTTGAATGAGTACCCATTTACGCTTGCAATTCTTGTTGATGGATATTGAGATGGCAAAACTCGGCGAGGAGTCGTCATCTATCCGAACGATATCATTCGTGCCCGATATCTTTTGAGATCCCCGCCGATCAGTTTGAGATTATAATCCGAAAAATCGTTGTAATGCGAAAAATCGAAACTTTGCAGTTAACCTGAAACGTCGAATGGCCCGATAACACAGAGTACGTGCGATTGTGGTACGTAATGAACCGGAGCGTTTCGCGAATCTTACCATGCTGAGTAAACACCCGTTCTCCTATGGTGGCAGCCATTTCAAGAAACATATCAAGGATTTCCTTGGTTTTCGCCACGATTCTGCTGAATCCGGTTCCGGTGGAAGCGTGGGAGTCCTACGCTTCCGCCAACGGTGGATCGGCAGTTGTGCGAGAGCTACTTGGTAGCGATCCCAATTTATCCACAAGACGACGTGTACCCGATAGTCTCGCTGAATCAGTAGGCTTGGTAAGTTATCTCGAAGAACCCGTCGAACCAACAGTATCCAATTTTCCATTTTCAATCGCCTCGCCGGAAATCGATTCGGAGCTTCTACCCAGCGCTGACATCCACCTTCCAGAAATGGCCCCTTTCTTCCGTACGCGTCGCGATCCGCCGCTTGGATTCACAGGTCCCTCCTCGGTACTTCCCTCCGAAAACCAAAACACGAGTCACTTTGTACCCATCGAAGATCGCTGGCGAATAGGTTTTCCCGCATGGGATCGATACGCCAAAGGGCATCCGCCAGGCGATGATTACCCGGGTGTGCAAGGAACGTTTTATGATCCTTACAACCAAAACTTGTTGAAGGGTGATTACCCACTGATTGGGCAGAATACGTTCTTGAAGATCTCGCTGAAGCAAACCAACCTCATGGAACTTCGACAAGTTCCTACGCCAACGACTCCATTTGAAGCCACCCAGAATCCAGGCCAAAACGAATTCTTTGGTGACCCCAATCAGTTCTTATTTACTCAATACAACTCCGGCGCTATCGATCTCTTCAAAGGAGACGCTTCCTTCAAGCCGGTCGATTGGCGTCTTCGAATCAATTCAATCTACAACATCAACTTCCTAAGAGCTAACGAGCTCGCGGTAGTAACGCCTGATGTTCGCGACGGTCTAAATCGAACTCGTCGGGATTTTGCTCTCGAGGAATGGTTCTACGAAACCAAGCTTGCTGACCTGAGTCCAAACTATGATTTTCTCTCCATTCGAGTGGGCTCGCAACCCTTTACGAGTGACTTCCGCGGATTCATCTTTTCAGACATCAATCGCGGTGTGCGGCTCTTTGGCAATCGATTAAATAATCAAGACCAATACAACGTGGTGTGGTTTGACCAGACCGAAAAAGAAACCAATAGCCTTCTCAACACGTTTGACGATCGCCATCAAAATACGCTTATCGCAAACTATTATCGTCAGGATCTGTTTTTTCCAGGATACAACTCAGAGGTTAGTTTTCACTACAACAATGATCAAGCAAGTACTGAGTTTGATACGAACGGGTTTCTTGTTCGACCGGATCCTGTGGGCGTGTTCGCGGAACATGCAGTCAAATCTTACTATCTTGGTTTCGCTGGCAATGGTCACATCAACCGCTTTAACATTAGCCACGCTGCGTACTACGTCTTCGGCGACGACGAATTGAACCCGTTGGCTGGTCAATCTCAACGAATCGATGCCTACATGGGAGCACTAGAAATTTCCTATGATCGCGACTGGGCTCGTTTCCGAGTTTCGTATTTCTTTTCGTCGGGTGACTCCAATCCTAATGACGGACGGGCCACTGGCTTTGACACAATCTTAGATAACCCTAACTTTGCGGGTGGGGAGTTCAGCTATTGGAATCGACAGCAGGTTCGTCTATTTGGCGTCAATCTTGTCAATCGATTAAGTTTGGTCCCCAATTTACGAAGTAGTAAATTTCAAGGGCAGACGAACTTCGTGAATCCGGGATTACAATTGGTCAATTTCGGGTTTGATAGCGATTTAACGCCTAAAACGAAGTTGATTACAAACGCAAATTATTTATGGTTTAATCAAACTGAAGTTCTCGAAACCTATGTCTTTCAAGACAACATCAACAATGAGATCGGTCTTGACCTGAGTGGCGGATTCGAATACCGTCCCTATTTAAATAATAACGTTATGCTAACAACTGGAGTTTCTGGTCTAATCGTGGGTCAAGGATTCAAAGATCTTTATCAGCCTTTCAACGGCAGCGTTAGCAACCTAGCAGCGGGGTTTGCAGAAGCCTCCTTCGAGTACTAAAAAAATTTCAACAAGTGGGCACGGATGAAGCGAACCACGAAATATTCTTGGGCTATCGCCATCCCGCTCTTTTTTCTCGCAAGCGTGCTTCACGCGCAGTCTCTCGATACTGTCCAAGGATCGCTTCCTCCGGCAAAAGTTGGACCGCTTCCTTCAGGCGTTGCAGGAAAGTATCACACTCCAAGCCGTCCTGTTCGTGACGGTGAAGATCCATGGGGACCAGCCAGGCATCTGGGGATTGCAGGTAATGCTTCGTATCCCATTCCGTCAGATCTCGAAGGCGTCGATCTGTTTCGCCAATCCAAAGATCAAGCCGCAGTCAAAAGTTCCTCCTGTATCTCTTGCCATTCCGACGTCGGAACAATGCACCCGCCCAACACAGTGATCCTTGGTTGCGTGGACTGCCACGGCGGAAATGCGAACTGTTACACGAAAGCCGACTCGCACGTGCGGCCGAAATTACCAGCCATGTGGTCGACTTCGGCAAACCCCGTCCGTAGCTATGCGCTTTTGAATCATGAAAGCCCCGAGTTCATTCGATTCGTAAACCCAGGAGATTTACGCGTTGCTCACATTGCCTGCGGTCAATGTCACGCCAACGAAGTGTTGCAGTTACGCAAAAGCATGATGACACATGGATGCATGCTTTGGGGTGCTGCTTTGTATAACAATGGAGCCACTCCTGAGAAGAACGCGAGATTTGGTGAGAGCTACTCGATGCATGGTAATCCACAACGAATGCAGACAGTGCCACCACCGACTCCCGAAGAAATGGTTCGCAAAGGCGTTCTTCCATTTTTGGATCCGCTTCCGCAATTTGAAATGACACAGCCAGCGAACATTCTCCGAGTGTTCGAACGCGGCGGTCGCTTTCGTCCTGAGATCGGCATCCCCGAACGACTTGAAGAGCCTGGTCGA
>JANODQ010000538.1:0-2797 GCA_031412775.1 Pirellulaceae bacterium
GTTCAAGGATCAGTTGGCAAAACCCAACGGTCATCGCGTGCATTGGCGACAATTCTATCCCGAGGATGTGCGAGCATTCACTTTAGAAATCAGATCATCGACAGGGATGGTGGACTTGCTACTGAAGGATCCGTTCCTCGCTTGGCCTGCAACGCCCGAAATGGATGGACGACTCGAAACGATGCCATATCTGGATGCTTTAGGGCAGGTTCGGGCGGTGGAGTGGCCAGGCAAACCAAAGAATATCCAAGAACTGAGTGCAAGGCTTCAAGAAGAATTCACTGCAGCAGCCAAGAAAGCGAAGGAGCAAAAGCTGAGTCGCTTTGGTGGATGGATCGAGGGACCGAAGCGCGAGGCGACCGGGCATTTCCGCACCGAGAAGATCGACGGCAAATGGTGGCTCGTTGATCCTGAAGGATATTTGTTTTTCTCGGTCGGGTCTTGTGGTGTTGGAAACAAGTCGGGGACGGCCATCACGAAGAAGCGTGTGAATGCAGGATTCTTCGAATACCTACCCAATGACAAAGACGCTCTCCACGGCATCGGGCGCACGAAGAAGGGAACGACTGAGGTCGCAAACTTTCTTGCAATGAACTATGCGCGATGTTTGGGTAAGGATTGGGAGACCCAAGATCGCGACGGCAACCATAATCGTCTGCGGGCTTGGGGAATGAATACACTCGGTTCATGGTCCGACGAAGCGCTTCAAAAAGATGCGAGAACACCATACACAATCATTGCCAACCCAGGATGGACAGCAGCGCATCCGAAGGGGTTCCCAGCGCCGTTCTACGATGGCTTCGAAGAAGAAATGCAATTGACATTGCAAAACTATGCTTGGGCCAAGAGCGATCCATACTTCCTTGGCATCTTTATCGGCAACGAACTCCATTGGCCTGATCAATTCACTCCGATGGTCTTTGAGTCGAAGAGCTCGGATTCGACAAAGCAGTGGGTACTCGCGACACTGAAAAAGAAGTATCGAGCAATAAACGATCTGAATGCCGCGTGGAAAACTTCGTTCACCGAGTGGGACGAAGTGCTCATCGCCAAATTGGACGCAATTCCGAAAGCCGCCCGTGACGACATCGAGCCGCTGTATCTCGAATTCACCACCACTTACTTTACGAAATGCAAAGCCGCTATCAACAGTGTGCTCCCTCACAAGCTCTACCTCGGTTGCCGAACCCATCGCGGTCCGCCCGTCATCGGTCAGGGAGCCGTCGGTCAAGTCGATGTCTTTTCGATGAACATATATGACTCGCGAGTCCGGTCGCCGCAGTTGCCACCGGGAATCGATATGCCTGTGATTGCCAGCGAGTTTCATTTTGGAGCCGTGGATCGCGGCGTACCCAGCCCGGGCCTTGCCAGCTCATGGGATCAACACCAACGCGGGCTTGCATTCTGTAATTATCTTGCTTCTGCACTCGCTGATCCGCGATTCGTCGGTGTGCATTGGTTTCAATGGGTCGATCAATCTGCCGCCGGACGCCCTGACCGCGAGAACCACAACTGCGGGCTCGTCGATGTCACAGGGCGTGCGTATTCCGAGTTCGTGGAACTCGTCTCGCGTGCAACAAGAGCCATGTATGCTGCACGCAAGCAGGACAAGCTGACAACGGAACAAATTCTCGAACAATTGATTAAATAAGGAGCCCTCGTGTTCACGGACTGCGTAACGGTGCAACGATTACTGTGAAGGACTGGGCTGGCAATCCGGGCGAAATTGGTGATTATGGCGTCGCCTGGCAATCAGGTAACACGTACTACGTTATCGAGATCAAGATAGTCGCTTCTAATTCACCCGGCACTTCCGTGTCGATCGTGCGATTCACTTTGACTAGCAACATTAGCTCGAGCACAAATACCGGGACCGCAACCATCGTATCAAGCGACTTGGATGACGGCACAGCAATTGCCTTCAAAGACTGGTGCCGTAACGGTGGTAAGGCTGGGGACCGAGGGATCGCGTGGAACGCAGTTGACGATGTCTGCTACATCATCGAACTGACAAGACCTCAGCAATTCTTGACCGCTCGTATTTCCGGATCATTTGAGTTCACGGATGCTTGTCCCGCTGGGCCGTATGATTTGACTGGTATCGTCGGCGTCGACAAAGAATGGGACAACACGCAGACAACACCGCAGGCACATAATCCCTTGAAGATCAAAATCTGGAACGACTGCAAGGTGAGGCTGCAATTCAACGCGGTCGAAGATCGCTGGGAGATTATCGCAGCCACCTCCGACAAGATCGTCCACGGAATTGAAATCTACAAGAGCCCAAGTGCGGCTCCCGAGTGCAAGCTTCGTGAACTGCAGTTTGACGGTTGGCAAAACTGGGGCGATCCAAACTGGGTAACTGAAGTAATCGTTTCAGGAACCGCCCCTAATCAAGCCTTGCGTTACAAGACCTTCTGCACTCCAGCGGCATCCTCAGGAGCTCTCATTGTCGAAATCAGGAACACTTGCCCATGACCCGATTGGTTCTTAGAGATGGGAAACTATTGAGTGTTGGAGGCAATCTAACAACCTGCCAAACCGCATGTTGTTGCTGTACACCGATTGTTCCATGTACCGCCAGATTTCAAATTGGAAGCATCGATACCACAGCCACCGTCTGGCCGTATTACAACCTTGATTCCCCACCAACCATCCCAGGGTTTCGACATTGCCAAACACTGAGCATAACAAGTGTGAAGCTCTTTAGTCCCAGTTCCATCAATGTCGCTCAGAATGGACTCAAGAACTTCTTCCGACTCACCGCCCCCAGAGATTGGCCTACTCTTAAATTCCT
>JANODQ010000539.1:0-3780 GCA_031412775.1 Pirellulaceae bacterium
GGCGATTTTTCGTCTAAAGACTGCCGAAGCATGGTCTTAGCGCTTTCGTTTCGATACGCTCCGAGTGACTCGATGGCGGCGAGTTTGACGCTCATGCATTCATCTGTCTGCGCGACGGTTGAAAGCATTTTCGCTGCGTCATCGGATTGACGACTTTTCAATGCCTTGCAAGCCGCGATTCGAACTTTGTCGCTGCGATCGGAGCATGCCTTCATCAGTGTTGCTTCGGCTTCCGGTGTTGGCGATTTTGCCAAGGCCATCACCGCTTCACGACGCATCTCAGGACTGGTCTCGTAACGATAGACCTCTGAAGCAGTCTTTGTAAACTTCGCTTGCTCGTCGGATGGCATCGTCGCCAACTGCGACTTGAGCAATCGCATTTCTTCGGTTCGCTGCGTAAACGTAGGACCTTTTTCAGTGTCTTTTCGCCATTGGTTTTGATAGTAAGGATTCGCCTGTTTAAGCCCGTACAGGGGGCCGTCAAGGCAACCTGTCAATGCACATCCCAGCAATGCGAAAAGGCAAGACGTCAAGCGGAATGTTGTTGATTTGATTGTCAAATCCATTTCTCGATTGATCGTACTGTTGATCGTATTGGTGGTGGTATTGGCCATGGGGATTCGGGCGTGAAAGGGCATCCGAGACGGACTCTGAAAGTGGTAAATATCAAATGGCGGCTTCAATCGCTACGGCGATTAAGAAAATTTTCCCAGGAGAACAATTTGGCAACATTTATCGATTGCATCGGTTGTTTTGACTACTGCGACTATTTGGACTGTGCCGATAGTAACGACCAGTTCGAGAAAATGATGGGACGCTCTCCGCGTCTCCGGAATTCGTTACAGGTGCCAAACGATGAGCAAGCAAAACGTTTTACGAAGGTTCATGTCACTTTGGGCAGCCTGCGTCGCCATGTCGCTGAGCAACTCGCTTCCAGTTCAGGCCCAATCGCCTAGCGGGGGAGCAGCATCGACTCCATCGAATTCGCAACCGAACTTGCAGCCGACTATTCGCTTGCAAGTGCCACCCACCGCAGGGGCAGCAACCCCTCAAGCACCGGCGACGCAACCCGTGCGTTTCGGAACGGGTTCTGGTAACGCAGGTGCAGCAAACACCAGCGCAGAAGTCCAAGTCTACGATATGCCCATCGAGATGGTTGGCGTCGTGGGAGCCCGACTGCGAATGCTCTACGGAGTCAACGATACTCGCGTCAACATTACGACCGAACCCGGAACAGGTCGCTTGATGGTCATGGCTTCACGATCCGTGTTGAACGACATCGCTTCGCGAATCGAACTTCTGCAGCGCGAGATAAAGCTCTCGGGGCCAGCCGCTACCTCCAAAGATGCAAACTCGGCAAACAAAAACCTTTCATCGCTTCAGCGTCAGTACAAGCTGAAGAACATTACCTGGCGAGAGCTGGAAGACGCTTTGCACCATCTCTCAGGCCCGCGGATGAGCGTTGTTACGACGAACAACGGCGAGCTCGCACAATTCCGACTGGCCGGACCCAAGGGACTGCAAGATGTTCTTCAAGTCGACCGCCGCGCTGATGTTGTAACGCTTCAGGGTTCTTCGACGAATGTTTACGCCTGGATTCAAGTCGTCGGAGCTGTTGACCAAGCTGGCAAAGACCCAGCAACAGGCCCACAAATCATTTCACTTGCTCCTGCGAACCCAGAAAAAGTTGAAAAAGCTCTGAATCTGGTTCGAACGGTCGCTTTCCAACAAGCGACTCAGGAAGAGCAAATCACAGAAGCCGCTCAAGTCGCACCGCGCGGCGGGAATAATGCCACCCCAAACGCCAATGCGAATAACAATGCGAACGCTCAAGCCAACGGAAACGCTGCTGCTGCCGACGATCAACGTGCGGCGGCCATCGGTGGTGTCGATTCGCTGGACGCTCAGAGCGGGCTCTTTGGAGATGTTCAAATCGAGTTTGTTCCAGAGCTTGGTTTAGTCATCGTCCGCGGTGGCAAGCGAGACGTTCAACGTGTCTTAGAAGTTATCGAACAAATTAAAAAGCAAAGCGCTGAAACTCAACCTGACATCGAAGTGATGCTTCTCAAGCACATCGACAGTCAAGCTATCGAAAGCATTGCCAAAGAGCTTTACGAACAAGTCCTCGCGTCGCGACAAGGACAAATCAGTATCAAGGCGCTCGTGCAACCGAACGCGCTTCTTTTGGTTGGCCGCAAAGAATCAATTGCTTCCGTGGTCGAGCTCGTAAAGAAACTTGATCAACCACTTGACGCCGCAAGTCAGCTCAAAGTCTACAAACTTCTACATACGTCTGCTCTGGATGCAGAGAAGCTCGTTAAGAACTTCTTCGATCAAAGCGGTGGCACAGCGCCAACGGATCTGGCCGGACGAGGACTTGCGGCACGTGTTCGCGTCATCGCCGACTATCGAACCAACGCACTCGTGTTGCTAGCAAGCCCTCGAGATCAACTGGAAGTAACACGACTCATTGCCGAAATCGATGTCGAAGATACGCCCGCTCAAAGCGAGATCCGTGTGTTCGGCCTCAAGTATGCTCTTGCAACCGAATTGCAACCGGTGCTCTCATCGGCAATCACTGGCCAAGCAGTCGCTGCAACAGGAGGCGGTGGTCAAGGAGGCGGCCAAGGTGGAGGACAAACGACAGCCAGCTCATCACAAGCTTCAACTCCATCTTCGAATCTTACAATCGTCTCGAAGGATTCCGCAAAACTCGACTCAGGTATTCTTGCTGGGGTCGTCGTCACGAGCAATCCAAGCATCAATTCGCTTTTGGTCAGAGCCCCAGCGAAGAGTATGGAATTGATTGCCGCTCTGATCGAACAATTGGATCGTCCGCCAAGTGCTGAAGCTCAATTGAAGGTATTTGAAATCAAGAACGGCGACGCAACGGCTTTGGCTTTGCTATGTCAACAACTCTTTGGACTGCCTGCGACAGCGGGAACTACCACGACCGGCGGTTTGTTTGGTTTGAATCAGAACCAAGGTGGCGCTGCCGGCGTCGCGGGGGCTACGACCGGTTCGCAAGGGAGTCTCGTTCAGCTACGCATCTCGGTAGATACACGAACCAACAGCATTATCGCTTCGGGTTCGGCTATCGATCTGGAAGTTGTCGAAGTCCTCTTAATGCGGCTGGATGAAAAAGGAATCGAAACGCGAACTACAGAAGTCATTTGGCTTCGAAACAGCAACGCAACCGCTGTTGCACTGTCGATACGAGAACTTCTGAATACCCAGCGAACCAACATCCAGCAATTACTGCTGACAGGTCAAGCGATCAGTATCTTCGAACAAATCGATCGAGAAGTCATCGTCGTCGCAGAACCTAATACTAACAGTCTGATCGTTAGTGCAACGCCTCGTTACTTTGAACGTATTCGAGAAGTCATCGAACGATTGGATCGTCGTCCTCCCATGATTATGGTTCAAATCTTGCTTGCCGAAGTCTTACTGGAGGACAGCTTTGACTTCGGAGCGGAACTTGGCCTGCAAGACGCACTGCTGTTCGATAGAAGAACTGCTTCCGGTGGTAACCTTGGTTCGCCAGGATTCGCGGTTCCAGGGACTGGCACAGTTACTGGCGGACAAAATGTTGCAGGGCAAGGACTGTCCACGTTCGGATTGGGACGCTCCAATGGCACACTCGGGTATGGAGGATTAGTACTCTCTGCCGCAAGCGACTCGGTGAACATTCTCGTTCGAGCACTTCAAGACGCTAATCGCCTTCAAATCTTGTCTCGTCCACAAGTCATGACGCTCGACACGGTCGCGGCCTTCGTC
>JANODQ010000540.1:0-1860 GCA_031412775.1 Pirellulaceae bacterium
TCAAATTGGGAGCAACAAAACGCGCAAGTTGATAGTAGGGAAAGTTCCAAGGCTGGACGACAAAAGTTCGCCAATTGGTTCGCTGAAAATATCTGCTTCATCCTTGCTTGGCGGAACGTGTTCAGGAGCAAAAAAATATTATGCATTCTTGACGTAATAATCGCAGGTGTCCGCACTAAACAGGTCCTCGCCACGAGCCTCTTCCGAAAGTTTACCCATTTCAAGGGTCGCCAACCGCGCAAGTTCATCGATGTGTTAGCGCATGATGGCAGCAACCCGACGCACTATCGATGCTCGCTGAGCGAAAGTTGTAAATCGCCAGGACCGAAAGCACTCGTTTCCACCCGCAAGCTTTAATTCAAGCTCCTCGTTTGTGATCGACTCGAAAGTCTTTTTATAACTTTTCCATCGCTTGGACTGATGGTTTGATAGGCCATGATCTTAATCTTTTCTTGTAAGAGATCGCGTGGGACGTAGGCGTTCTAGTGTTGCTTAGGATCGATACTACTCGACCGCCCTTGCATACTGAACTGGTAATAGGTCGCTTGATGCTGCAGCACCCAATTCAATGGCCGCGTGATAAGGCCAATAAGGATCGCGCAGTAACTCGCGGCCCAGCATGACCATATCGAGTTCACCTTCTTGCAACGCGTCCTCGGCTTGCTTAGGGTCAGTGATCATCCAACTGGTGGTGGTAGCGATGTTGACTTCACGTCGAATGCGGGCTGCCGATGCGATCATCATTCCGGAAGCCCACGGAATCTTCTCGCTGGGCGTGACCATACCGTGGCTGACATCGATCATGTCGAGTCCCGAAGCTTTCAATCGCTTGATGAGTTCAATTGATTCCTCGAGTGTTACGCCACCTTCGTCCCAATCGTTTACCGACAACCGTGCAATTAGTGGCAATCGTGCTGGCCAAATCTCACGTACTGCCGCAAATGTTTCCAACAAAAAACGAATTCGGTTGTCGAAGCTGCCTCCGTATGCATCCATACGTTTGTTCGATAGCGGCGAGTAAAACTCATGTGCCAAATAACCGTGAGCGAAGTGAATTTCCAAGCACTCGAATTCAGCAACCAAGGCGCGCTTGGCTGCGTTCACGAAATCTGTTTGGACGCGTTTGATGTCGGATAGTGTCATGCTCTTAGGCATTTTCTTCAGCTTTTCGCCAAAGGCAATTGCGGATGGTGCAATCGTATCCCAACCTCCTTGAGCATTGCCGATGTGATCGTTGCCCTCCCACGGCTTATTGGTGCTCGCCTTGCGACCCGCATGGGCAATTTGCAGTCCGGCGACTGCTCCATGATCTTTGATGAAGCGTGAAATCTTTGCGAATGGCTTGATGTGGTCGTCGGAGTAGATGCCGCTATCGGCGGGGCTAATGCGACCATCGGGCGATACGGCGGTTGCCTCCATAACAACCAACCCGGCACCTCCCACGGCGCGGGAGCCCAGGTGGACAAGGTGCCAATCGTTCGGGTATCCGTTCACTGATGAATATTGGCACATGGGCGAAACAGCGATCCGATTTCGGAAGCTTATGTCTTTGATCTTCAGCGGTTCAAATAGTTTTGTCATTAGGTTCGGTTGTTTCGTTGTGTAACTCTCAGTTGGCGTCGAGTGGCGGTTGCGACGATCAGCAGTTGGGCATTATCCCGGTTTGCACCACGTTCCACGTCAAAATCCTGCTTTAATGCCCTTCGACTGATTAAATTAGCAACATACTGCTTGAAGCGGAGCGAGGGAAACAATGGGATATCCCTGGGGGATCAGATTCCCATCAATTGATCAATACGACTTTACCACGATCGACGCCCTCTTCGACTCGACGATGTGCCTGCGCGGCCTGCTCAAACG
>JANODQ010000541.1:0-5281 GCA_031412775.1 Pirellulaceae bacterium
GCGATTCCGTTTTCAGTCTCGTGCGAATACTGGTAGCCTTTGCCATGGCCAAGTCTTTCAGAACCGGCGTAGTGTCCATCGCGAAGGTGAATTGGAACAGGTATCAACGAACCTTCGCGAACGTCTGCTCGGGCTTTTTCGATGGCTGTTGTGGCGGCATTACTTTTCGGAGCGAGCGACAGATAAATGACAGCTTGAGAGAGAGTTAATTGACATTCGGGAAGTCCAATAAACTCACACGCTTGCATCGCTGCGATAGCCAGCGGAAGCGCCTGTGGATCTGCATTTCCGATATCCTCGCTTGCAAGTATGACCAGCCTTCGACAGAGAAACCGAATATCCTCGCCACTTTCAATCGCTCGAGCCAGCCAGTAAAGCGATGCGTCGCAATCGGAACCTCGAATACTTTTGATTAATGCACTTGCTAGGTCGTAGTGTTGATCGCCGGATGCATCAAACTGAATGGTTTTTGCTTGGATCGATTCCCGAATCAGTTCCAAAGTTACGCGAATTGGTTTTGATTGCGTGGATAGGACTGCGATCTCGACTGCGCTAAGAGCCTTTCTTGCATCTCCTTCGACAATTTTTGAAAGATACTCCATCGCGTCTTCGTCGATGGTAATTTCTAGATACCCGAGCCCATCACGTTTGTCGGTGATAGATCGCATGACGAGTCGAATAATATCGTCTGGTTCGATCGGTTGGAATTGAAAAATCTGAGACCGACTCAGTAGGGCGCCATTGACACTGAAAAACGGATTGCTGGTGGTGGCTCCGACAAAGGTGACCACCCCGCTTTCGACATCTGGCAGAAGAGCGTCTTGTTGCGAGCGATTGAAGCGATGAATTTCGTCGATGAAGAGGATCGGACGCTTACCAGTGACTGCAACTTCGTCACGGGCCCAGTCAAGTATTTCTCGCAGCTCTTTGACTCCGCTGGTGACGGCACTGAGCGTTCGAAACTGGCCACCGGTTTCATTAGCGAGTAACGATGCGAGCGTTGTCTTGCCGGTTCCTGGTGGGCCGTAGAGTAGTATCGAACTGAGTCGCTTGGAATCGATTAATCTGCGAAGGAGCTTGCCTGGTCCGAGAAAGTGTCGCTGGCCGACAAAATGTTCGAGCGATCGCGGACGCATCCTAGCGGCCAAGGGTTTGCAAAGTTGGAAATTGGTTTGCTCGGCGTCTGCAAAAAGGTCGCCCTCATTGCCTGGTCGTTGTCGTGATGGGCTTTTCATTGGTTGGTTGGATCGTATAGTCATGAAAAGTGGTTTTCAAAAACTAAGAGTACGCGTATCATCGAGTCGCTATGAATTTGCTTGAGAGCGACACCCAAAGATGACCGAAGTATATCATGTCTCGAATCGAGCACTCGATTATCGGGGATTTCGGTTGCTTCTGGCGGTGATCGCCTTTGCGACTTTAGCCAGTCAGTCGATCGTTTTTTTAACTGGCTATCAGGTAGCCAGACTCTACCCGACCGAACCGCTTTATCTTGGATACTTGGGTTTGGCACAAGCAATCCCGGCCCTGAGTCTGGCCTTGGTCGGTGGGCACGCGGCTGATTTATTCAATCGAAAATATCTTCTCATGGCGACCCTTGCCGTGCAGACCACCTGCGCTTCGATCCTCTTGTGGGCGTCGCTCTTTGCGGGTGAGAACTTGCTGTGGTGGATTTATCCAGCCATGTTTCTTCTCGGGCTCGCAAGAGGATTTGCTGCACCGACACTTCCGACTTTAGAAGCCACCTTGGTTTCACCGAGTGCGACGGTTCAAGCGGCAACTCTAGCGACGGGGGTTTGGCAAGCATGTGCGGTGAGCGCCCCAATCTTGGCAGGCTTTATGATAGTGAGAATGGGCGTTCCAAGCGCGTTTGCTGTCACGCTCGTTTGCTTTTCACTAGCTGCATTTTGTTTACTGTGGATCGTTCCTCCGAAAAGGGTGGCTCCAAAAACACATGAGCCGATCTTAGAGAGCATCAGCGAAGGAATTCGATTCGTCTTTTCGACGCCGGTGATGTGGAGTTCGATGGCGCTGGATCTTTTTGCCGTTTTGTTCGGGGGAGCGATTGCGATGCTTCCATTGTTTGCCGCGACCGTGTTACATACGGACCCGATTGGCTTAAGCTATTTAGCTGCATCCCCGATGGTTGGTGCCTTGTTGTCGTCGATAGTTTGCACATTCTATCCGCCAAAAAGATACGCCGGGCCGACGTTACTGTGTTCAGTTTTTGGTTTTGGGGTTTGCATGATCGTCTTCGCGTTATCGACCAGCCTACTATTATCGTGTCTTGCATTGTTCTTCAGTGGATTGCTGGATGGTATTAGCGTAGTCATTCGAAAGAGCATCATGCGGCTTTACTCGCCCGATCACATGCGAGGTCGTGTCGCTTCCGTGGCGTCGATTTTTATTGGAGCTTCCAACGAAATTGGCGAGTTAGAAAGCGGGGTCGCTGCACATTATCTGGGGCTGACTCGAAGTGTATGGCTGGGCGGTGTTGTTACTCTTATGGTTGTAACAGCGATAACTTTCAAGAGTCCGCAACTTCGAAAGCTGGACCTGACCAAGATGGACTAGGCAAACGCTATGTTGCCTTTGGACCTCCAGGAAACCAACGCCGGCAAATGCAATCCCGCAAAACTGCCTGTCGATTTAGATTACAATCATGATCTTGTCGATCCTTGTAAAAGCCAATCATGGGTGTTCAATAATTTTCTCTCGATGGTCCAGGCAGAACAACCATTGGAACCACAATCGCTCAATGACTAAAAGCTATAACCTTCCTAGGAATGGGCACAGCAGTTAGATACAGCTCCATAAAATAGATACAGCTCCGTAAAAAGCATGAACCACTACCAAGAAGCTTTCACACCGAAAAACATAAGTCGACGCCACTTTCAAGCATCACTCGCATCGATTGCAATGACGGGTGCTTATGCTTCTCAGCAATCTCTTTCAGCTCAAGAAGCCAACCCTCGCGCCGCGAATCGCGTAACGGCAAACAGTCAGCCTGATTTGCGACGGCCGACAGCAACAGGTTCCAACGTTGCGGCCACCGTACATCCGATTGCCTCTCAAGCGGCATTTAAAATTTATCAACAAGGCGGTAACGCTGTTGATGCAGCTATAAGCGCGGCCCTTTGCTTGGGAGTTGTGGACGGTCACAACTCGGGGATTGGTGGAGGGTGTTTGATGCTGATCAGAACTGCTCGTGGAGAGATTCACGCTATCGATGGTCGCGAAACGGCTCCAGCGGCTGCCTCTGAAAACATGTACTTCCGTAACGGAAAACCCCTACCCGAACTGAGCCAAACGGGTGCCCTTGCGTGTGCAGTGCCCGGACAAATCGCTGCATTGAAATTGGCTCACGAAAAATCGGGAGTACTTAAGTGGCCAACTCTATTCGAATCCGCTATCGAAGCAGCCGATGTTGGATTTGCTATCAGCTACGCAAACCAACGAGCCATTTCCGCACAGCGTGAAAACCTACTTAAGTTTGAAGCCAGTCGAACCGTTTTGTTGAAGCCAGACGGAAGCCCTCCCAAGGTCGGCGAACTATTGCGGCAATCGGATCTTGCAAAGACTCTTCGTCAGATCGCAAAAAACGGCCCTGAGTGGTTCTATCAAGGTGAGTTTGCTCAGAGTTCGACGCAGTATCTACAAAAACTTGGCGGCGTTCTTACTCAAGAGGATTTTGGTACATACAAAGCTCTCGAACGAAAGTGCTTACGAACCAACTATCGCGAACGTGAAGTAATCGGTTTCCCTACGCCAAGCTCCGGCGGCATTCATATAGCTCAAATGCTCCATATGCTTGAACAGTTTGATGTCGCATCAATTTATGCGAAATCGCAAAGTGAATTTTTTCATCTGCTTGTCGAGTGCATGAAACGAGCCTTTGCGGATCGTGCACATTGGCTTGGTGATAGCGATTTTGTAAAGGTCCCTGACTTTCTTCTCGATCTCAACTATGCCAAATCGCTTGCGTCGCAGATTCGACTTGATAAAGCATCGACTGACGTGAATCATGGCAATCCAGTTATTGACGATCACCACAAACATACAACACATCTGACAACCGCTGATGCACTTGGAAATTGGGTAGCTTTAACTTGCACCGTGAACACCGGATGGGGTTGCAAAGTAATGGTGCCAGGGACTGGAGTCATGCTCAACAACGAAATGGATGACTTTAGTATTGCACCGGGAATTCCTAATGCGTTTGGTCTCGTCGGATCGGCAGCCAATGCGATCGCTGCCAGAAAACGACCTTTGTCGAGTATGAGTCCAACCATTGTTTTGTCGAACAATGGAACGCCCGTTCTTACTTGTGGAGCTGCCGGCGGCCCAAAGATTATCAATGCAACACTACAAACAATCGTGCGTTGTATCGACCTCAAAGAACCCGTTGACCAGGCAATCGCGTCAGCAAGAGTCCACCATCAGTGGCGCCCGGACGTTGTATCTTATGAACCCAATTTAGGATCTCGCCGGAAAGTGTTGGACGAGAAAGAGATCGATACAACCGAAGTTACGTTGGAGCTTAAAAAATTAGGCCACCCGGTGAAGCTATTGGATCCGATCGCGATTGCGCAAGGGATTCAAAAGACTCAAAGTGGCCTTCTTGCTGCGACTGATCCTAGAACCAACGGTGAAGCAGTCGCGTGGAATTAACTTACACTCGAGTGCCACTCTTTAACTACGACGTTTTAACTACGACGTTCAGCGAGTGGAACTTCGGAGTGGCATGACTAGTCTCGGACGATTGTCTTGCCGTGTTTGGTGATGACGACTTCGACACACTCTCCGCATGCGAACTTGTAAGTCAAAATCTTGCGGCCTAGCAATCCATGACGCCAGTCAACCAAGCAAGGAGTCTCGCACTTGCAGCAAGCCGGTAAACAAGCTGTCACTTCGTACTTGCAACAAGTGCAAGGATCTTGAGCACACCAAGTGACTGCCACTGGTGGCGGCGGAGCAGGAACACAGCAAACTGGAGCAGGACAACAATCGCCGGCATCCGCAATCCGTGCCTGATTAACCGAACCGAAAACCGTCGCGGTCACGATTGCAGCTAGAAACATGTTTCGCATAACTTTTCTCTCTTTCAAAAAGGGGGTTACTTAAGGTGCAATTAAGGCCACAAAAGCAAAGTCGCTGATGCGTCGCACACGCTAGGTTGCCTATCTTACCTAGCCTGCGTCGTCCATCAAGTACGTGGCATCTGTTACTCGGTGTCTCGGCGGTGAATTTGAAGCTGTGGTCGCCAGCCTGAAGGCGAAGG
>JANODQ010000542.1:0-2879 GCA_031412775.1 Pirellulaceae bacterium
CGAGCGCCGACAAACCGATGGGGCCCATTCCAATGATCAAAGCATGATCACCCGTAGTGGGTGCTCCGCGATCATTCGCATGGCAACCGATGGCGAGCGTCTCTACTAAGGCGAGCTGATCATACGAGAGCTGCGTCGACGAATGGAGCTTGCTCGCTCGAATAAGAAACGACTCGCACAACCCGCCGTCGGTCATGACTCCGATTACTTTCAAATTCTTGCAGCAATTAATCGCTCCACGACGACATGGATAACACTCGCCACAATGCATGTATGGTTCGATACTGCACCGATCACCGGGTTTGACATTGGAAACACCTTCACCTGTTGCAACGACTTCCACACCCAGTTCATGCCCCGGAATTCGTGGAAAATCAAAGAACGGAAACTTCCCCAAGTAGCAACTCACATCCGTCCCGCAAATCCCCATCCGATGCGTTCGCACAAGTGCTTGCCCCGGCCCGGGAGCCGCCGGTTCGGGTATCTCAATCTGACGAAGCGTTTTAGGTTCCGATATCTGTATTGCGAGCAATTGATATAACTCCAGTTGGTTTAATTCGAAACGGCCGGACGAAAGCTTGCCGGAATTAAGGTTAATTGACCAGATAACCTACCGTACGTCTTGTACCGCGAGGCTTCGCGTTATCATGTAGTCTACCGCCTTTTTCATATTTAAGTAGTTCCTGGAAACCTATCGGATGATAACCATTACTGGGCGATTAATTGGAATGCAAAAGCCACTGTTTGAACCGTGGTCGATTGCAATTGAGCCGTATCTGGACGGCAACGACGACTGGACACTCAGCGAATTGATTGAGATGGTCATCCTGGAAGCGACGACAATCTTTAACAACCCGCCACAGGACGCGACGTTTTTGCAATCCGTAAATGCTCGAATCGCGATCGCAAACACTTCTATTTCAGAAGCTATCGCTAGCGATCAAACTGCCATGGACTTGCAAATCGGCGAAGCAATCGCTAGCGCACTCCAAGCTTTCGAAGAAGACGTCTACTTGGTTGTACTAGATAACGAAGACGTGATGGATCTCGATGATGAAATCGAATTGAAACCCGAAAGCCACGTTACCTTCGTGCGGTTGGTGCCTCTAGAAAAAGCCTAGGGCGTTTTTCAACATTAAGTCACCGGATTGAACATTATCCGATGAGCGATAGACCCGGGTTTTAATGAACCGGACGCTAAAGCGTTTCGGCTAATTCGGTGATCTAAATCTTCGCAAAGCCTAAGTCGCTGGTAAAATTGGCACGCTTAACTAAGAGTCTCCGCAGTCCGTAGAGTCAGCACGATCTCAGGCTATTTTTCTGACCGGCTGCAATATTCGAATGCCGGATTATCGGAATGGCAACCCTCGAATATAATTGCGGTATGCAATCAAAAGGTACTTCAGCAGCGTTGGAAGGTGGACTGGTTCGCCTGCAAAGGGATCCGGATCAGGATGCCGTACATCGATCGCTTGATCGAGTTCTTGTCGGTCGAATTCTGGGGCTGATGCGCCCTTATCGTGTGAAGCGGAACTGGTTGTTCCTAGTTGTGTTTCTGCGGTCTGTGCAGCAACCTGCATTTGTATGGGCGGTGGCTGCGACGATCAATGGTCATATCGCTCAGTATCAATCGACCGGCTCGATTGTTTTGGCTGCTCTAGGCGTACTGGCTCTTTCTGCGGTCATGCAAATCACGCTTCACTTTCGTCAGCGGCTCACGCTGGAAATCGGCGAAGCGGTCGTGAACGATTTGCGTCGATCTGTGTTCACGCACTTGCAGTCGATGCCGATGAGTTTCTACCACAAGACGAAAGTGGGACGCATCATTTCACGTATCAACGGCGATTGTGATGCAGTTCGGATTGGTGTCCAAGACGTTCTCTTTGTGTCGATGGTAGGGCTTGGGCAAATGTTATTCACTGCTTTGTTGATGTTGTGGTTTGATCCAGTCTTATTCGCAATCGTTTTTGCGATGGCTCCAGTGCTTTGGGGATTGAATCGACTGTTCCAGGCGAGACTCACTCAAGCATATCGAGAGATTCAAGAGAGTTTTTCGCGAGTCACCTCAACGCTTGCCGAAAGCGTCGCGGGAATTCGTGTGACTCAAGGTTTCTCAAGAAGTGAAAAAAACGCGGAGCTGTTTTCTGACTTGGTCGTCAGTCATGCCGACTACAACATGAAGGCAACTTGGGCTTGGGGAATCTTTAATCCTCTGTTGGAGTTGAATAGCGCAGCAGTCACAGCCGCGATCATTGCGGTCGGTGGCTGGCGAGTGTTGTCACCCGATAGTTTGGCGTCGATTGGCGATCTAATTCAGTTCATGTTTCTTACTGGTCTCTTCTTTACGCCCGTTCAAATTTTGGGGACTCAATACAACCAAGCTTTGGCAGCGATGGCTGGAGCCGAACGTGTGTTCGGGATTCTTGACCAGAAGCCACAATGGAGCGACATCGATAAGGCTGTTGCATTACCCGAGTTGCAAGGGAGACTGACTGTCGAAAATGTTACCTTCGCGTATGACTCGGGTACGACTGTGCTCCATGACATCTCATTTGATATTTTTCCGGGGCAGCGAGTCGCACTTGTCGGACCGACGGGTAGCGGCAAGTCGACCATATTGAGTTTGCTCGCACGGTTTTACCTTCCTACGCAAGGTCGAATATTGCTTGACGGAATCGACACGCGAGAAGTCACGCGAGAATCGATCGCAAACCAAGTCGCGATGGTCCTTCAGCAAAACTATTTGTTTACAGGGACTGTCCGTGACAATTTGCAGATAGCCAAAGGCATATCCAGTGCTCCATGCTCGGACGAGCAGATTTATGCCGCATTGGAATCGATGGAGTGTCGTGGCCTGGTAGACGGATTGCCTCACGGGC
>JANODQ010000543.1:0-15391 GCA_031412775.1 Pirellulaceae bacterium
GAAACGGATAGGTTGGTAGTGCGGGGGCTGCATGCAAATCTTCGCTACCATGAGGCCAGTCTGTAAGTCGTCCAGTCAGGCGATCGATCCAGCTTCGATTTTGGGGCCAAGTAGAAACTTGCTGCGACCACCTGGCCGGGATTGAATCGACTCCGAGTCGCACTCCTGAGAGCCCACCCACCAAAGCAGCGACCGAATCGGTGTCGCCGCCAGAGCGTACCGCCGCCGTCACCGCCCGTCGGTAACTGTCGGGGTGTCGTAACCAAGCATAGACGGCAATCACTGACGTAGCCGAAGCAGTTTTAGGTACTCCTGTGCCAAATCCTATTGCCTTGGCGGCTCGGTGGACACTGAGTCTGTTTGCCAGCGGCGTCCTAAGGCTGACGAGCATCTTGTTGAGCGTTGTTTCCTGCGTTAAAGCGATCAGGTCGTCCATCACGCGACATGAATCAAATTCTCGCTTTGGGACCATCAGTGCCATGTGAGCCGCGTGGGACATCAAAATCGCCGCTTCCGTAACTTCAGGCGATTTATGAGTTAGCTTTGTTGAGGCCGTAACCCAGCGTTCAACAGAGTGCCCCGTGCCTTGCAGGACTGTCGCGAGGGCGAGCGCACTGATCAATGGGCTGTTCCCAGAGGACGATACTCCCGACAGTTCAGGTGTAACGCCCATCCAAAGCCTAACCGCGGCTATCTGCGTCGCAATTCCTGACGTCACGGGGCAGGTCAACAAATACCACCGCAGTCTGGTTGCGAAGCTATTTCTAAAATTTTCCAACTGCGACTTTGATCGCAGCATGGCCTGTAATGTCATGAGCATCCGATGCGTGTCGTCGCTAACAAGCCCAAGTCCCGGAGTGAGCTTGTAGCTCAACTCGGATCTTCCGAACATTGACGCCGCAGAGCGACGAGACAGTCCCTTGCGACATAATCCCAACGCATCGCCGACAGATGCTCCCACGAGGAGCCCCTCAATGGATCGCTCCCGCCGGTAGCTACCCGTTACCTGAGACCACGATATACTTCGAAAGCCAACTCCCTCTGTTCGAAGGACTTTAACAACTGCATTTTTCTGTTCTCCCACTCGCGAAGACTTCGGATCGGAAGCGACTGTATGCGGTAAATCGCCTCCAGCTCCGGTAGGACTTAGTTTAAGCAATGCCTGAGATTCGAGGTGTAAAGATTGAAAAACTTGAGGTTTGGCAAGTGCCACTCGGCTATCAATGAAATGTTCAGCTTGGAGCCCGGCGGTCTTAGCTATCATTTCACGATTCAATTTTCCATCAACGGCGAAACTTCCGTCGGCGACGATCGGCGAAAGAACGTGTGCTTCGACAGATCCTGCAATCAACTTTGATTCCGACGTAGAGGGATGCGAACTCCTACCGCCCATATCGGGCAAGATACTGCCAGAAGGAGGTAAGGTTTTCGGATTTACGTCAGGTGGATTCTTTTTCCCTTGACGTCGTCCATGTTGCCCCATGACGAACTCATTCCCCGATTTTGAAGGTCTTTCCCTTTGATTGATTCGGTTAAACACGCTTGTTCTCGAAAAGATTTGTACTCATGTTGCGATGCAGTGCCATGCCAAACTTCACAGATTCTTCAACTCATACTTGACTCCTTACTGTATGACGATGAGTTCGTCTGTACAGCAAATAAAGAGCCCTAAGCCGACTTTCGCGAGAAACTGTGCCGTTTGTAACGCGATTTTCGGCATTTACTTTTGTATCGACTAGTAATTCACGGATTCTCATTTCCGCGATGCGACGATTTGACCCACTACGCATTGGAAGCAGATACTCAAGAATCTCTCGACAAAATCGATTGTCATCACGAAACTCGTATACTCGGCAAGTGCTGTGAGCTTCAGATTTTGGTTGCGGTTAGACTCAGCAGAGAAGTTATCAAACTGACCGTCAGGGACTCAGGGAATTGGAAAGAAAAACCCAAACACCAAAGATTTTATGTCGCATTTTGAGATGCTTCGTATCTTGCTTGTTCCCACTCGCAGCGGCTGGTACGTTTGGATGCAATTCAAAGCCGGTAGAATTCGTGTCAAACGAGCTTCTTCGAGTTCGAATGGAGCGGGAGCTGCGCGAAGATCTTGGCGGTCGGTCGATAGAAGTTGCTAATGCACTGCGTTTTGCCTTTGGTACGCCAGATCAGCCAAAGTGGCCAGAAGTCCTCTTTGAGTCTTCAAAGTATCACCCGCTGACTGATCAAGAGTCGCTCGTTCGCGCATCCGGACCAGTGGGGCGAAACTTTGACCTCGTAGAAGTCGGTCTCTTTCGTAAGCAGTGCGCTCAATGTCACGGGATAAGCGGAGACGGTTTTGGACCGACGGCAGCATTATTGGACCCGTATCCGCGCGATTTTCGCCGCGGAACCTTTAAGTTCAAAAACGCGTCCTATGGCACTCGGCCTTCACTTGAAGACCTAGTACAGACAATTACTTATGGTGTGCCGGGAACAAGCATGCCCGCCATGGCAAACCTCAAACGCTCTAAACACTACTCAGACGACATCCCTATTCTCGCCCGATATGTTCGCTTCCTAGCAATCCGCGGTGAGGTGGAACGCGAACTGATGATGGACACGATTCGAGACCTGAACGGTGAAGAACTATTGTTTGACTCCAACCAGCAAGAGACGAACCCCGAAGCATTCAAGAATAGTTCGCGTCGGATTAACGAAGTAATAGTGCGTGTGACTGATCGATGGATGATGTCCGATGGTTTGAAGGAGTCGCAAAACCAATCACCGTTCATCGCGTTCGTTGCAAAACATAGCTTCGCGAAAAGCGATCTAAATTCCGATTCAAAGTCGATGGCAGAAAATCTATTTCAAGATTCGCTACAACGCGGCCGCACGCTTTTTCAGGGGAGTATCGCGGCGTGTGCTCACTGCCATGGCAAGGATGGCTCCGGGAACCCGAAGTGGAAAGACTATGACGAATGGACGAAGGACTGGACGATTCGTGCCGGGATCAATCCCATGGTGCGAGCAGAGTGGAAACCTCTCAAACAACTGGGGCTGCTTAAACCGGTTGCTGCCTCGCCACGGAACTTGACTCTACAGGCTTACCGAGGGACTCCCGCACTCGATGATCCTTTAACTAGTGATTCATCAATCAAAGATTCACTCCCCGAGAAGGCTTCATCGGAAAAAACTTCGTTTAGAGAGACTGCTCCAGGTACAAAGCACTTAAAGAGCAGTTCTCGCTTAGCGATTCTTCGAGCCGTTCTTAATGGTATCGAGGGCTCGCCCATGCCGGCTGCGGCTCTTGCGGCAGGCACCACTGGAGGGTTAACGGACGAACAAATAATGGATTTGGTACGATTCGTGGAATCACTATCTACTTCAATTAATACTGTGCCAGTCTTGACCGGCGAGGTAGTTTCGGGTGTCGCAGTAATGTCGGGAGCTGGCCAATGAGCGATTATTCAGCCGCCGTTTCCGAGAGTGGTAAGTGGGCGCATCTGTGGTCGTGGGCTGTCGCGTTGACCATTTTTCCTCTGATTTGGGTAGGCGGCTTGGTAACAACTCAGGACGCTGGCATGGCGGTTCCGGATTGGCCGGGAACTTACGGCTACAACATGTTCGCTTACCCGGTTTCGGCTTGGGTTTATGGACCATTTGATTTGATGGTCGAGCATGGGCATCGGTTGCTGGGAAGCCTGGCCGGGTTTTTGGTAATCTGCCTTTGCATCGCAGCTTGGATTGACGAGCCACGCCGATGGGTAAGATGGCTTTGCATTGGGTTGCTCGCGGCGATCGTCGCTCAGGGATTGTTAGGTGGTGCAAGGGTTGTCTTCGACGCGCGGACTCTCGCAATGATTCACGGTTGTACTGGTCCTTTGGTCTTCGCACTTGCAGCGGCTGTCGTAACCGTTACTTCTTCTTGGTGGAAACGTGATGATAGAATAATTGTCTCTCGAGGTTGGTTCGCTTGGATGACGGTAGGCCTATTTGTAGCTGCTATCGTGCAATTGGCTCTGGGAGCACAACTTCGGCACATCCAGCCTTGGGCAAGCCCTGGTTTTTTTACCAGCTTGGTTCATTCGCATTTGACAATGGCCCTGCTGGTATTGGTGATGGTTATTGTCGTGTTAGCGGTTTCAGCCTCTAAGCAATATCGTTACCTTCAGGGGATTCGCGGGCTGCGTTTGGTCATTTTCGGCTTACTAGTTATTCAGATTCTCCTTGGATGCGGGACCTGGGTAGCCAATTATGCGTTGCCATTAGCTGGTTCTACCCCGATACTATCCAACTACACCATCGAGATCCAGGGTTACTGGGAGTCATGGATCGTCACGGGGCATCAAGCGACAGGTTCGCTGATAATTGTATCAGCACTTGTATTCGCACTGCGGGTTTGGCGACAAACTAAGACAGCATAACAATTCGATCTCAGCATTAGCCACCAACCGACCCAATGAGCACCACTGAATTTCAAATAGCCAGTTCTACGGCACCATCGGTGGCCGCTTCGGCATCGGTCGCGGAGTCGCTTTCGTGGTGGAAAGATTATGTATCGCTGACAAAACCTCGAATTTTGTTGATGATTCTTCTGACAGTTGGGATCGGAATGGTGGCGTTCGCGCATCGCGAACTATCCGCTCTGATTGCGATTCACACGCTGATTGGAACAACGCTCATCGCCGCCAGTGCGAGCGTCTTAAATCAATGGCTAGAATCCGACCAAGACGCACTCATGATGCGAACGAAAAATCGTCCACTTCCGGCGGGTCGGCTGACCAGTTTCGAAGCCGGGTTATTTGGTTGGACTGTGGGCATCTTAGGATTTGCGTACTTAGCGATTACTACTACTTTAACGGCGACTCTTGTTGGCCTCGCCACCTGGGTGGCCTACGTTTGGATCTACACGCCGATGAAACAGTGGTCATGGTGGAACACCGCAGTGGGGACATTGCCCGGAGCGTTGCCGGTATTGATTGGTTGGACTGCTGCCGGGGGATCGCTCTATGATTTGGAAGGTTGGGTGATCACCTTGGTGGTTATCCTTTGGCAGTTCCCGCATTTTATGTCCATCGCGTGGTTATACCGTGATCAATACGCCGGCGCGGGCTACAAGATGCTGACCAATGTGGAACCAACCGGATTAGCCGCGGGTTGGCATGCAGTAATTCCCGCGATGATTTTAATTCCCGTTTCGATTTTTGCAGTTACTCCCGAAAGCCCAGTAACTTGGTTCTTGGCTGCATTGGCGGTTGTAAGCTGCCTCTCGCAAATTGCAGCATCGGTTCGATTTCTTCGTGATCGTAATCAGCAAACGGCGCGAAAGCTTTTGCATAGCTCTTTACTCTATCTACCATCGATCCTGCTGATCGTATTGGTGAGATCCATTTTATGATCGTCGATAAACACTCCAGTGCGAACGACGCTGTTGTCGTAAGGGGTGTTTCGCACAAGTATCAGTCTAATCTCGCGATCGATGACCTCTCGTTTACGCTGAGTGCTCACCAAATCGTTGGGATTTTAGGACCAAACGGAAGTGGCAAATCGACTCTTTTTCGCTTGATTTCGACAATGATGCCTTTGCAAAAAGGTGACATTGAAGTTTTCGGTGCAAGCACTCGCACTCAAACTTTTTCCATACGTTCGAGAATTGGAGTAGTCTTTCAATCACCTAGCCTGGATCGAAAGCTAACCGTTCGAGAGAATCTAGATTGTCAATCTGCTCTAGTCGGACTCTCCGGTGCAACACGTTGTTCGCGAGTTGCACAAGTCATGAAGCAGCTCTCCATTAGTGATCGTGCTGACGATCGATGCGAGAAACTCTCGGGAGGGTTGAAGCGACGAGTTGAAATAGCAAAAGGCCTTCTCCATCATCCTAAACTGCTATTGCTAGACGAACCAAGTACTGGGCTAGATCCAGTCGCACGGTTAGAAATGTGGAAGGCTTTGAGCGAGCTCAAAGCGTCTGAAGGTGTCACTATTGTGATGACGACACACCTTTTAGAAGAAGCAGAAAAGTGCGACCTGCTGCTCATTATGAATCGCGGCAAATGTGTCGCTCTCGATTCGCCCGATTCTCTCAGGCATGCTTCGGGAGGCGATGCAATATCGATCGAGTGCTTGGAACCGAACTCTGTTGCGAGCCTGTTGCAAAAGAACTTTCAATGGCAACCTAAAGTTGTTGGTTCTCAAGTTCGCGTTTCAATCGATTCAGCGGCACAACATGTAGCGGCTATTTCTAACCTTCTGGGAGAATCAATGCGAAGCCTTACCATTGCTCGCCCAAGCCTTGAAGATGTCTTTATTGAAAAAACAGGCGATCGGCTTTTTTAAGTTTTCCGAAGTTGAATGATCCCTATGAATGAAAAGCAATCCAATTTACTGGTTAACGCCCTGTCCATCGTGGTGCCAATTGTCGTCGCCATTTTGCTTGGGATACCGACGAAACTAGATCTTGGGTCGTGGACCAAAGTCCTGCCACATGTGATCGGGGGAATTAATACGCTCACATCAGTGCTATTGATCGCCGGGATAATTTTTTTGAAGGCGGGTAGCATCCGGTACCATCGTTATGCGATGACCTCGGCATTTACTTTGGGCGGGCTTTTTCTGGTTTGTTACGTGACGTATCACCTTACGAACCCATCGACCAAATTTGGTGGAGAAGGAGTTATCCGCACAATTTATTACACTGTTTTGTTGTCGCACATCGCACTCTCGCTTGTGGTTCTTCCGTTAGTACTGCGAGCTTTTATCTTTGCACTGACTTCTCAGTTCGAGCGGCACAAAAGGATCGCCAAATTCGCGTTTCCAATTTGGCTGTACGTCTCTGTTACGGGCGTGATCGCCTACCTGATGATTTCTCCGTATTATCAACATTGAACTCGGCTCAGTATTTATGGATATCAGTAATCGAGATACGCACGTTAGTTCACTGCCGGTGGTTTGGATGTTGGCCAAGCGGGAGTGGGTTCGATTCTTTCGACAACCGCATCGAGTCGTTGCTGCGGTGGGTCAGCCGATTTTATTTTGGATTTTATTTGGAACGGGGCTGCACGGCGCGTTTCGAGGCAATGGCGACCAGGGCTTTATGGGCTACTATTTACCAGGAACGGTAGCTCTGATCCTGCTATTCACAGCCATCTTCGCGACCATCTCGATCATTGAAGATCGTCGCGAAGGATTCTTGCAAAATGTGGTTGTTGCCGCAGTTCCACGATGGACGATCGCCTTAGGTAAGACGATTGGAGGAGCGGGGATTGCGTGGGTCCAAGCGGCGGTTTTTATAGGCCTCCTTGTTGCATTCGGAACGATTCCTTTCGAATGGAGTTTACTATCGCTGGGAGCCTTTATGGCTCTTGCGGCTTTAGGCATGACGGCTTTGGGCGTGTGCATGGCATGGCCTCTCGATTCAACTCAAGGGTTTCATGCGTTGATGAATCTCTGCCTGATGCCAATGTGGCTGCTCAGTGGTGCTTTCTTTCCGATACCGATCGTAAATATTGATTCCCCAGTCGGACAAAGTGTTATGCACTGGATCATGCGATTTAATCCGCTCACTTATCCTGTTGCAGGAATGAGATGGACCATGTTTCCAGACATGCCAACGTCCACCTTTTGGCAGCCGACGATTACCATGAGTTGGTTGGTAACTTTATCGTTTACCCTAGTTACTTTAATTGCTGCGACTCTGATTGTTCGTCGTAATGCTAAAGGAGATATACAGTGAAGATTCGACTGCTTGTTTTGTTTATTGCCGCCGTAGTGGGAATTGGGTTGGCGGTTCTTACCAAGAGAAACGCATCAGCTCCGCAAACGCCTACCGCTCAGTTGGATGACGATTCGATGAACCCCGATATCGCTGGGACTTCGATCGTTGAATCACCCTTCGGTGAAGATCCTGGTCAGCGACAAGCGATCGCTTCGATGCGTTCGGGGTTGGTCAACTTGGATTCCAAGGAATGGCTACAATCGTTTGATCTGACTGAAAGAAGTGGCGACACAATTGACAGCGAGCAACTCAAGGGAGCGCCCTACATTGCAAGCTTCTTTTTCTCTAAGTGTCCTGGGAGTTGTAAGCAACAGAACAATCAAATGCGACTTCTTCAGGAGAAGTATCGCGACACTCCCATTCGATTGGTGAGTATCTCGGTAGACCCTGAAGCAGACACACCGGAGGTGCTTTCCGAGTACGCCAACAGCTTTGGTGCCGACAAGAATAAGTGGCTTTTCTTCACAGGAGATATCAAATACATCTCGAAGGTTGCTGGTGAAGTTTTCTTCCTTGGGCAAGTCGGACTCAAAGGCCATCCGGATCGATTCTGTTTGGTAGATGCGGACGGGAAGCTGGTCGGAAAATACAACTGGCACGAGGAAACGGAGCTAGAGATGCTCGATAAGCACGTTAAGGAACTCTTGGCAATCAAGCAAACCACTTCTAGCGAAAGTGTCACGCCTCCGTCGGTTCAATGAGTGGATTCAAGGATCGATCTGTTATGAAAAGAAAAAAGGTTCGTAAAAAGCGTTCTCGCGAATTGGGTGGGACGCTCAACGATGAATCGACCTACATCTGCGATTCTTGTGGAGAAGAGATTGTTGTCCCGATCGATCTCTCAGCCGGAGAGGATCAGCGTTACGTGGAAGATTGTCCCGTATGCTGTAACCCGAACGTAGTTTCCGTAATGATTTACGAAGACGGTGAAGTGCGATGTTGGGCCGAATCGGAATGACCAGCAACGTTTGCTTTTTGCTGCAACAAAGCCTTTTCTTTCAATGCTTTTGTAAGCACCCTATCGAGAGCCGACGCGAATGCGGTTCGGTCTTTTTGTCCGTAGGGGGCTGGTCCCGAAAGCTCCATCCCAGCACCGCGTGCGAGATCCAAAAAATCGCGTGCAGCTAATCGCCCCGAGACGTTTCGTTCGTCATATTCCTCACCGCGTGGATCGATAACGTAAACTTGTTTAGCAACCAATTGGGCAGCTAACGGAATATCAGCGGTGATAGTGACGTCGCCAGCAACAGAGTTTTGAACGATGTGCTGGTCGGCAACATTCGCACCATCGCGAACGGCTACGCTAGAAATAAGCGAGCTTCCACCGGGCGTCCATAACGATTGATTCGCAACCAAAACCACCGGGAGTTTCAGCCTCGCCGAAGCTCGAAAGACAAGCTCCTTCACCTCACGCGGCGCCGCATCAGCGTCGATCCAAATCTTCATCGCGAACCTTGGCTATACCTTCCGAATGAAGTGTGCGGCATAACTTCGAACATCTTGTCCATTGAGAACGTGGACTGTTCGAAGTTGCTGGATGACCCCATCGTTGAACTGTCCTAACGGTACGTGGACCAAGGACCTGCCGTGGCGTTTCGCCCACTTGCGCCATGTTGCATTGGGCGGTTTGGGGCTGAGCAGCGCGATCTGTTTGGATTGCGAATGGACGCAGGCGGCTGCGATCAAGCGATCTTCTAGAGTGTCTGCAAAATCGAGTTCCTTATCATTCCAAATATCGGCGATGGATCGCGGTGGATACAAAAATAGTGCTCCACCATAAGTTGCGACGGCTACACCCGGGCCGAGAAGCTCGTCACCGAAATTGGTCGCAAAAAATGCTAGTGTCGATTCGTCTTTGTGCTCGGCGAACCAAGTGGTACGCCAGGGATATTCGCGCGGATCTGCAAACGAATCGAACAGCATAACGCAGGCATCCAAATGGCCTACCGATGGAGGTTGGATTTTGACGTACAAGTTTCCATCGTACCAATGCCGAAGCGTTTCACGAATGTCGATGCCATCCATCAAGCTGGTCGAAAACTTTTCGCTACGTGCCAAATCGGCTCCAAGAGACGCTCGTGCTCGATCGAGAACCCGGGTTCGGAAGCTTTCGATGAGATCGTCCTCTGGAGGCCATGAACACTGACGATAAGGGTTCCATCGCATTTGCCAATCCTTGGAATCGCTAGTCAACGGACGTCGATTTAGTTCGATCGATCGCCACTGCATTGGATTCCCCGCAAGCCGGCTAACCATTTCCGTGATTTCACCATCATGCAACCGAGCCCAATCGGTTGACATCGATATTGCTGGCCAAGGTAGCTCGTCCATGAAAGAATAGTTGGAGGCTGCCTCAACAACATGAATTGCAAATTGATCGCCTAAGACTTGTTTGGCCGCAATGGTGATTGTGTACAAATCGGGAGTCATCCGGGAATCTAGCAATGTGAGGTTGCGGATGTACTTCAAGCATTGCGATAGCAAAAGTGGTGTTATCCGGCGAGCTCGTTTTCCGAGATCGGCCATATAACTTGCTCGAGCCGACATCAGTAATCGCTTGATGCCATCGATCGCGGCTCCCGAGGCGGTTTGTCCTGTCGATGCCGAGTGCCCCGCCGTCATGATGCGTCCTTCTTCATAAACGCCGGTGATGTAGGGGAGTTCACTCAGCAAGAAGACCAAAGTGTTTTCATGAACGGCGCAGATTTCTGGCTCCTCGACTGCCACGTCCTCGACAAGCGAATTATCCAGATCCGAAGAAGAAGAGCTCGGATCAACCGCTTCTTCGAGAGGGCCTTTGTTGAGCTGCTGGTATGCCTCGCGAATCCATGGCCAATGCTCAATCGAGCAAACCATGACAATTTGTTTGTAGCGACTTTTAAGCTTGTGGAGATTCTTCGCCATCGTCAGGATTCGATCGCGAGTTTGTTTCAACTGGGGGCGTCTGATGGCGGTCAGTACAGCAGCACTGAACGATTCCAAAGAGACTTCACGCAGAGCAAATCCATCCGGTAAAGAAGAGGCTTCCGATTCAAACAGACCGACTTCAAGATCGATAAAGGCGGTTGGGATGTGTTCTGATTGCGCGAATCGAAGCGCGGCAATCACACTTTGGCATGGATCAATCGGAACGTAGCTCGTCGGAAAATACTCCTCACCGTATTCCTGCGAAGAGTATTCCATCTCGAAATCAGAATCGTCTTCATCGAAATCGCTAGCGTCATCTTCATCATTGAAGATTTCTCGACGCATTTCGTCAGTCACGTCTCCGTAGTAATACTGATCCGGATTGTTCGACTTTTCTTTGTAGCGTGACTCTGAGTCATAGATATTGTGGCCCTCTGGGTATTCGGCGTAGAGAGCGTCCAGTGGGCTTACGATATCTTTGATGGAGCGAGGGCGTTGCACGTCGAGTGGGTCAAAGTCATCATCGATTTCAATATCTTCAGCTTCACTATCATCGTCATCGGTTTTGCTCGAAACATCTTCAATATTTTTTTCGTCAATATCTTCTTCTTCGTCGTCGTTCGTATCATCGGATTCTTCGTAGCTTGAATCTAGATCTAGCAGATCTTGATCAACGGGGCGTTGGATGACGATCGAAGGGATGGGTAGGCGATTCACAGCCAGCATCACTGGCGATTGAAACGACTGCGGCAGTGGGACAGCTAGGCAATCAAACGATCGATGAAGGAGCCAGTTTTCGACCGCTCGTGCGTATTGCCCACATCCATGCACAACCGGCAAAAGAGTTATGGAATCATCTAGTCGAAAGCAGTCGTGTGGCATGATATTTTTGTTCGCAATAAAAATCGCAATGGACAATTGACTGATAATTAACCCGTGAATTTGTTATCACGAGTGTCGAGCCAGACTTAATTGAAATGAAATGATTCTCTATTGCAATGCATTTTTAAAAAGTATTGCCAAGCGAGGGGACGATTCTTTCTAGCCGCGTTTTCGTAAACGGGTTATAAGTCCGCTTTTGAGAGGGCAAGCAAACTCGCTAAAGGGCAATTTCAGATCGCATTACTGCGATTCCTAATAGGTTAACGATTGACAAGTAAGTCAAATCCGGGTCACAGCGGAGTTCCAGGAGTTCACTGGTGGTCGGGTGACGAAACTGAACATAGGAAGCGTGAAGCATCATTCGGTCGTTTTGATTTGTAGGATCTAAGCTTACTACCGCATCATTGTACCTTTGGTTGCCGTGCCGGCGATCACCTAAAATGGGGTGACCAATACTCGTCAGGTGGCGACGGATTTGATGCCATCGACCTGTGTGGGGTGTTGCTTCGAGTAGTGAAAAATGCCATTGGCCGCCTCTCACATTGGGCCAACTGGGTTCAAAGTGCGTCAACGTTTGATAGAAGGTTTTCGCTTCTCGAACGGGAGCAGACGGACTGAAAGTGGAAGCATCTGTTCCCGCAGGACCCTCGGATGCAGATAGTGGGGTGTTGATGATGCCTGAAGCGGGAGAGTGTCCTAGGACGACGGCTTGGTAGCACTTATGAATGCGGCGATGTGTGAATTGGTCGACTAATGCGGCTGCCGATGCGGAGGTAAGTCCAAAGAGGACGATGCCGGACGTGGGTTGGTCCAAGCGGTGAACAGGATAAACGTGCTTTTTTAATTGATCACGTAGAATCTGTAAGAGAGCCACCTCGTCGGCAGGTGTCGCTTCGCAGCGATGGACGACCATCCCCGCGGGTTTGCAAACCGCCACAATATCGTGATCTTGATAGATGATGGAAAGCGACAATTCGTGGCTTCGTAATTTTTCTTTTAGGGGGGACGGGCTTTGAAAGTCTCTTGCTAACGAGTACGCCCTGCTTCGCTTTTCCGTTAGCTCGTACTCGTACTTCGTGAAATGGTACTCGTACTCGATTGGACTGCAAACCGACCGAGTACGAGTGCCGGCTTACGGCTGAATAGCATCGGTACAGAGTCTATCTTAAAAAGTGCTCAAAAAAGATTTTGAACTCCGATATTACTTGAATTGATCGAGCGTAGTTTAATGCTTCGATGGATGGATTTTTTTAGGCGTAGCTCGGAAAATCATTGTTTGCATTTTAACTAGTTGAGGTTCTACTTTGTATGCACGGCGAAGTAGAGTCAGGTTCTGGGTGGACACATTCTGCTAACCACTCCATCGAAAGACTTATAGATTTCCAAATGGCGATATCCAAATGGCCATTAGCAATATCAACACCAACAATGGAATCAATCGCTTCTTGAATTTTCACAAAATTCCATCCTATTAATATTCGCGATTGCTGTAGTGCAGCTACTGCAACTGTTCGGGATTAAAATGGACGCCATACGCCCCTGCCACTCAACGGCCTGGACGACCTACGAAAACACGATCTGCATGACGTTAGGAAGCAACAATTTCCGCTATAATTCTAGCTAAGAACCTTCACTGTTTGTAGAATCGGAATACGCTACGAGCACGATTTAAACCGACATTGATAGTTGATCGAATGCCCATCCAAGAATTTGACTTACGCACTAACAAACTCTCGCAACGAAAACACCAACGATGAAATACGGAATGAATTTGCTTTTGTGGTCCGGAGAAATTACCGATGCACAGGCTCCACTACTCGAGTCGCTCAAGAAGATGGGTTATGACGGGGTAGAGATTCCAACGTTTAATTTAGACCTCGACTATGCGGCTCTTGGAAAACGGCTTGATAGTATTGGACTTGAGCGAACAGCAGTCACGGTTCGAAATGAAGCGGACAACCCGATCAGCGCTGATGCAAGTGTTCGCAAGAAAGGTGTCGAACTCAACAAGAAAACACTCGACTGCTGTGCAGCGGCTGGAGTTCAAACCTTAGTCGGACCATACCACTCGGCTCTTGGCTTTTTTCCTGGACACAGCCGAACTTCCGACGAGTGGAAGTGGGGCGTGGAGAGCATGCGGGCCACCGCCGAACACGCAGGCAAAGTGAATGTGATGCTAGGCGTTGAACCGCTCAACCGTTTTGAAGTTTACTTCCTCAACGCCCATGCAGATGCAGCACAGTTCTGCCGCGAAGTCGATCATCCGAATTGCCGAATGATGTATGACACATTCCATAGCAACATTGAAGAGAAGACTATTCCCGGCGCGTTCCATGCGATCAAGGACATGCTCTGTCACATCCACATCAGCGAAAACGATCGCAGCACACCAGGCTACGGAAACGTGCGATGGAAGGAAAACTTCGATGCGATTCGCGACATCGGTTACGACGGGTGGCTGGTCATCGAAGCCTTCGGAATGGCCCTTCCCGAGCTGGCCGCCGCAACCCGAATTTGGCGTCGCATGTTCGACAACGAACTAAAGCTCGCCGAAGATGGACTCGCATTCATGCAGCAACAAGTCGCAATGAGGTCGTAACTACTTTAACTTGGAGTGCTGTGACTTGTCACATCTTTCGGGGAGAGACCATAGGCAAAAAAGGGACTCACGATTAACCCAGTTCGCTAACCCTGTTTGCTAACACAGAAAACTCATTGAGTTCAACATCCTTAAAAGCGGCAACAAATTGCCGCACTCCAAAGGAAACGCAATCAGCCTTGGATGGCAAGCTTTGCGTGAGCTGCGACTTGGTCTGAAGTGATCTTGAAGTGTTCGTAGAGTTGTGGCGCGGGGGCCGACGCTCCGAAGCTACTCATTCCAACAAAGTGACCGTCAAGCCCGATGTACTTGTCCCAGCAAAGTCGAATTCCGGCTTCGCATGCGACGCGAGCTTTCACCGCTTTTGGTAATACGCTTTCTCGGTAGGATGGGTCTTGGTCCTCGAAGAGTTCCATGCAAGGCATGCTGACGACACGCACTTTCACCCCATCGGCGGAAAGTTTCTTGGCAGCTTCCATAATAATTGGAACTTCCGTTCCGGTTCCCATGAGGATCACTTGCGGTGTTCCGGAGCAATCGCTGAGAACATAACCACCTTTTTCGGCTTCGACAGCAGCACCGAGATTGGTTCGATCCAACGTCGGAACGTTTTGTCGTGAAAGAACCATCACCGACGGATGGTTGTCCATCTTGATGGCAGCGATATAGCAATGAATGACTTCGTTCGCGTCACCGGGTCGGAAGACGTAGACTCCAGGAATCGCTCGGCAAGCAGCCAAATGCTCTACTGGTTGGTGCGTCGGTCCGTCTTCACCTAGCCCGATCGAATCATGAGTCATCACGTACAAAACAGGTTGGTGCATGATGCTGCTGAGCCGCATCGATGGTCGCAGATAATCGGTGAAAACAAAGAACGTTGCACCGTAGGGCCGCAAACCGCTCAGCGACATTCCATTCAAAGCGGCAGCCATTCCGTGTTCACGAATGCCGAAGTGCATGTTCCGACCTGCGTAGTTGGCCGGCGAAAAATCTTTCTCGGCATCGATAAGAGTCATCGTCGACGGAGCCAAGTCGGCTGCACCTCCAATGAGGGCTGGAAGGTTCTGCGAGATCATATTCAGGACTTTGCCCGAGCTGACACGAGTTGCAAGACCCTTTGGATCGGCAGGGAAAGGTTTGATCGATGCGTCCCAACCGAATGGGAGCTTGCGATCGATGATCGATTCGACTTCGGCGGCTTCCTTGGGGAACTTTGTTTTATAGTCAGCGAACTTCTTATTCCAATCTGC
>JANODQ010000544.1:0-2546 GCA_031412775.1 Pirellulaceae bacterium
TCACTGCACCGATCGCAGGCTTTGAAAGTGCGGCTGACTACTACGAAAAGTGTAGCTCGCGGCAGTTGTTGTCGCGTATTAAAACTCCGACACTTCTCCTTTGCGATCGACATGATCCAATCGTTCCTGCGAGGATCTTTGAGGGAATCGAAAATTCGGCGCTGCATATGCAGTGGACGCGACGCGGTGGCCATTTGGGTTACTTGCAACGACGAATCGCCGAAGACGAGTCTTCAAAGGTTCCATCACTTCATAACGAGCATCCCGTGCCTGCTCCTAAGCTTGGCATGGCTCCCTTCAAACCAGCTCGATGGGAACGTTGGGCCGACCGTTGGATCGTTGAAAGGCTTACGGAATTAGTCCCAACGTTGGCTCGAACCCAAACATGTAGTTGAGGTTTTGAACGGCGGCCCCCGACGCGCCTTTAACCAAGTTGTCGATAGTAGAAATCAGGATCACCCATCCGCCATTCTCGCGAACTGCGATGTCACAATAGTTCGTGTGCGTGACGAATCGAGTCGCAGGAAGATGAACTACTGCACGAACAAACGGGCACGGTGCATAAGCGTTCGAGATGCACTCGCGAATCTGATTAGCACTTACATTCCCTTTGGGGCGAACATAAATCGTTGACAGGATTCCCCGTTCCATCGGCGTCAAATGGGGAGTGAATACTAGCTCCGGCGTGACTCCGCTGAATCGAGCAAGGATGTCGATGATTTCTGGCTGATGACGATGATTGCCGACCGAGTAGGCGCTGATGCTTTCATTGCACTCGACATACAGATTTCCAAGCTTGGGAGTTCTTCCGGCTCCACTAACGCCGCTCTTGCTGTCGACCACGATTTGGTTCGCGTGAATCAGGTCGTTCTTCAAAAGCGGAGCAAGAGGTAAAATTGCCGACGTCGGATAGCAACCTGGGTTGGCGATCAGTCGAGCTTCTGGCAATTGAGATTCAAAAAGTTCTGGGAGGCCGTACGGAGTCGATCCCAATCTTCCTGGGTCTGGATGAGCCTCGCCGTACCACTTCGAATAGAGCTCGGGAGTACTCAGCCGATAATCAGCACTGAGATCGATGACGCGGCAACCGGCATCCAAAAGTTCCATCACATTATGAGCCGAAGCACCATGCGGCAAGCACGAAAAAGCGACATCGCACCGATCGGCAATCTGTCTTGGCGAAAGGTCTTCCACCTTTAATGTGATCCGGTCGGTAAGTTCGGGGTGCATGTTTTCGATGGCACTTCCATCCCCCTGGCGGCTAGTGGCGGCGGTGATCTCCACTTTCGGGTGCCTTAGCAGCCAACGAATCGACTCGATCGCCGTGTAACCCGAAGCTCCTACAATTCCAACCCTTACCATCGACTTATCCTCGAATTCCATTTTTGGAAGAAACAAACCATCAACCGGAAATATAATTTATTCAATATACTAGTTTTCGCGTTTCATCGAGCCTCAGGGCGGTACTTTCCGGCTCCTTAGGGTTTAAATTGCAGTGCGGATAAGTCTACAAGACATGAAAAGTTGCGAGACTTTTGAACGACGCAGGTTAAAATCAGGCAAGACTACTCGTTTCCGAGTCCTGCGATAACAATAAATGACTCGGCTAAGCGAACCTCGATCTGGATCGAAAATGAGCATGCGAAAAATTAGATTGACGAAGTCCAACTTAAGTTACCGCAGACATTTGTTTGCGAGCACGCTGGGCTTGGCATCGGTCTTTGCTTCTACTCAGTCTCTCGCTCAGCCTCCCTGGGGAGATGGCCCCCCGCCTTGGGCCGGTCGTGAAGGCGGTGGATCTCCGTTTGGCGGGCCCCCCGGCGGTCCATCTGGCGGTCCCTTTGGTGGGCCCCCGGGTGGTGGAGACCGCGGGTCACGTGGAGATCGCGGTGGGTTTGATCCGGGGCGTATGCTTCGTCAACTGGACACCAATGGAAATCAAATGATTGACATGGACGAAATGCAAGGCCCGGCGCGTTTCATGATCGAGCGAATGGCGCGAGATAATCCCTCGATCGATGTCAACAAACCGGTCTCTCTTGCGAAGATAACGGAAGCTATGGAAAGCCGAATGCGTGGAGATCGAACTGGCGATAGTAGCAGCAGCGGTGACAGGCCAGAGGAATCCGCAACAACCGCCGAAGAAGCTCCTTTGGTACCAGGATTTGGTGTGATGGCGAGCCCCGAACCGCTTCCAGGGTTCGGACAAGACGCCGACAAATATGCGGTCAAAATCGAGGAGCGAGATCTGAAAGAAGCTTCCGATCGCATTGCCAGATACGACAAAAATAAAGATGGTCAAATCGACGAAGGCGAGCTCAAGGATGGTCGATGGACAGACAATCCCATGCAATATGATCGCAATCGAGATGGTAAGCTCAACAAGCAAGAACTCGCGGTACGTTACGCTCGTAAACGTCTTTCAAGTACAGAAGAAGCTACCAAAAAAGAAAGCTCGGTCTCCGCGCGATCCTCACGCGGTAAACCCGAAGAGAAGAAAGAAGTTGTCGATCCCTGGAAAGCTCAAGCTCACTATCGAATCGCTC
>JANODQ010000545.1:0-3756 GCA_031412775.1 Pirellulaceae bacterium
TCGAAAGGTCTCAGGCATTAAGATCAAAAGCAGCGACCAAGCGACCATCAGGATTGTGCCGCTTAGAAGAGACCAGAAGCCGAGCTTCGACTTCAAATTTCCGGCAATCAAGTAGGCGATGCAGGCGAGTGTCGTTACGAAAATGCTTCCCTTCGTGATTTGCCATAATGTCTCGTACGAGAAAGGCGGTTCACCTTGGAGACCATCGTCGGCGTGAGCTCCTAGAATCACGACTGCCGTGATCGTTGCACCGACAAGACAGAACGCGAGTCCTGCAATTAATTTGGCACCGGTCGCAGTCATCTTGAATCGAGTCAGCTTGGCAGCTATCAAGTTGATTAGCAGAACCAAGCCAATCGTTGCACCGCCTGGGAATGGAATGACATATGGGATGCGAGCTCGCTCATCGAGCGGGAAAATCGTAACTGGCAGGAAGACATCCAAGGGAACCTGCGCGACCCAAGAATTGAAGTAGTCTCGTTTGACGTCCGGAATGGTTTCTTCGTCTTGCGCGAGCGTACCCACTAGCAGCAGGACGATCGCTAAGAAGAAGCCCCAAACGGTTATCTTGAGTGAGCCAAGCGTGTTAAGAATATTCCAAGCGACGCTCTGAAAATCGAAAGCCTTGGATTTGCTATCGGAGTATGTATTAGAAAGCGTTCCAGTTGCCATAATTAAACGTGGTCCTGTTTTTTGTTTTTGGCCGACCTACAGAGGCGGTTGGGTGTGAACCGTCCGCTACCGAGGTGCTTGCATTCCGATTATGTTTTTGAAGTTTTCCCGTGCGGCTGGCGCCGTGACGCTTCTGTTACCACTTGAGCGATCCAATGAATTGAACTAACCGAGATTGATGTTGGTCGGCTAACCATGTGGGGGCGGTTAACTTGACGAAGACGCTTGAAGTACCATTTTCCATAGGGATAATCGCGGCGAGCATGGATGGCGAGGCGGGTTCATCACCTCCTCGGAGTGTATAGAGTTGGCCGGTCACACCGCCAGAGGCTGAGACTTCGATTGCCTCGGAGATCGCTTTTTCAGCGGCTGCTTTTTGATCGACAGTTTGTTGATCAGATGCGGATTTGTCAGGGGCTAATTGTCCTTGCCATCGCACTACGTTCGCCAAGCGATCGCCGCCAGCGAAGATGACGGTCACTTCACCTTTCGTTGGTTCGGTATCCGAATCGCGTTTGCCTTCGAAGCTGAACGAGGCGGCCCTCATGCCACGAGCTCCTTCGTCGGACCAACCTTCAGGCAAATCATACTTCAGTTTTGATTCGGTCCGCGGAGTGGACGCGTCAGGCGGAGCCATCGCACCGCCTGGAGTTGCATTAGCGGGTATCGTTGGTGGGGCGATACTTTGAGGAGTTGCTCCGGTTGCGTTGGCGGTTTGGTTCACAGAATTTTCCGGCTTGGGGGCGTTCGTCGTGGAGTTGTTTGCTGTGGAGTTGTTTGCTGATGATTCGTTGCGAAGATCGATCACGTAAGCGGGCAGTTCGCTTCCTTCGCGAGGCACTTCCGTCATCTGGGACTGAGATTGCGAAAGAGTGGCTTGCGACAATCCCAATTGCCTACGCCAACGATTCACATTTTGTTCGAAATAGTCTGGCCAATCGGTCACGGCGGGAGGTTTGGGGAGTTGCGAGACGGTAAAGTCGACGGGTTGCGAGTCCGAAGCGGAGGAGGTCGCTTTGAATTTGGCGATGGCGATTCCGTCGGTCGGTGGTGTTTCGGTCCAACCGTCCGGAAGCATCCATGTCGGTGTTTCGGAAGAGCCTTCAAATCGAAAGGACTTAGCAAGTGCGGTCAGCGACTCCGAGAAGCCATCAAGCCGCTCGGGCGTGTCGGAACCTTTGACAAATATCACGCTTTTCGCGTTCGGAATAACCGCGATCAGAAAACGCCGAGGGCCCGAGGGAGCCTGCTGAGACATTCCAGGTGGTATTCCTTGAGCAAACGGCGCGTCGGGCGAAGGCGATTTTGCTTTTGCGAGTTGCTCCGAATCGGCCGAAGAAGATTCTTGTGACCGAGGGACTTCATAAACGCGAATCGACGGATTGCGATCGCAACCGGACGAGTTCACCAGTGCGGCGGTTGCAAGCAAAAGGCCGAATAAAAAGTTTGATTTCGACACAACTTGTGCCATAGGGAGCAGCGTTTCTTTGGGGCGTTTCTTCGTGAATTGGATGGAGTCGACAAGCGAACTGCTACGGGAAAACAATCGCGATCGTACTTCGTCGGTGGCAGGAAATTGCATTGGCGGGAATCAAAGGCATACCCTTGATTATATGCTAAGTAGCGAAATTCACGATAGAGATGTACTCAAAGCGAAGGAGACTCCATAAAACCTTCTTTTTCAAAAAGATTGCCCCCGCGATTCCAGTTTTGCGAGTGTCCCGGAGCGTCACTTTCCAGTCGAATGCTCTTGAAATACTTACGCCAAGGCGCAAAGCTCGCAAAGAGTTCGCCGAGCGAGGGCGATCTCTTCTTTGCGCCTTGGCGCCTTTGCGTGAGCTCCTATCTTTGAATCTTTGCATCGGCAGGACATTTATGCATGTCCCTGGGTGTTTGTCCAGCCTTCGATAATTGCGTTAGTGCGAAAGAAAACTTGGTCTGTTGGGTAGGACAATGCGGTAGGTAACCGATTGCCAAGCGTTTTCTGCCCCGTTATCTTGGTCAAACGTGAAATACAGGGAGTTTCCTTCAAAGTTCCGTCCGATTCGTACATTAGAAACTATTCAATATGAGCGTTCAGAGCAGCAGTATCCAGAAGTTAGCCGTCGACACTATTCGGACTCTCAGCATGGACGGTGTTCAAGCTGCTAATAGTGGGCACCCCGGAACACCGATGGCTCTGGCACCGGTAGCTTTCCAGCTATGGACTGAGAACCTCAACTACAATCCGCAAGAACCGCTTTGGCCTAATCGCGATCGATTCGTCCTTTCTTGCGGGCACGCATCGATGTTGATCTACTCGATGATTCATGTTTCCGGAATCAAAGCGATCGACAAGGCCGGCAAAGGAACCAGCGAACCTTCACTGAAAATTGAAGACCTCAAGAATTTTCGACAATTGAACAGTCCGTGTGCGGGACACCCAGAGTATGGCTACGCAGCCGGCATTGAAACCACCACCGGACCACTCGGGCAGGGTATTGCGAATGCCGTTGGAATGGCGATTGCTTCGAAACATCTCGCTGCGAAATACAACAAGCCAGGTTGTGAGCTTTTCGACTACGACGTTTACGCTCTTTGTGGTGACGGCGATATGATGGAAGGGGTCGCTTGCGAAGCGGCATCGATCGCTGGTCATATGCGACTGTCAAATCTTTGTTGGATTTACGACGATAACGGAATCACCATCGAAGGCCACACGGATTTGGCTTTTTCGGAAGATGTTCCGATGCGTTTCCGAGGTCTTGGTTGGAACACAGTTGTCGTCGAAGATGCGAACGACTTGGTGGCACTTCAAGCGGCTTTCGCGGAATTCAAAGCGACCAAGGACAAGCCGACTTTGATCATGGTTCGTAGCGTTATCGGTTACGGTTCGCCTAACAAAGCCAACACGCATGGAGCTCACGGAGCACCACTTGGCGATGAAGAAATCAAGTTGACCAAGGCTGCTTATGGTTGGCCGGTTGATGCAAAGTTCCTTGTTCCGCCTGAGGTTCCCGCCTACTTCGGTTCAACGTTTGTTCGCTTCGCATCTCGATTCGAACGTGAGTCGACTGGTAGCGCTAGTAAGAATCCTGAGCCGAT
>JANODQ010000546.1:0-5097 GCA_031412775.1 Pirellulaceae bacterium
GCTAAATCAACGTGCTTTTCTGTGCGAAAGGTTGAATCCTTCACACTGCTCGTGTGACGGATCGGATTTCGGTTCGCGTGCAGTGAAGAGTAATGTAGCAAGTACACGGAAGCTTTAGAAAATCATGCACCTTTGGAACAGTAGTAACGGTTTTTACGTTCAACGACTCAAAGCGAACCTCGTTAATGCTTTTCTTCTACGCTGATTCGTTTGTGCGGATTTCGCTCTACCGTGCGACTGCCAGTCACGGACGTTACGTCAAAACAAACCGACTCGAAGGTAGTGGCCCAAAGTCCGGTGCAGGCCAGCCGATAAGATTGTGCGTTTCGGATACAATAAGAATCTCAGACGGACCTCTATCGATCGATACCAAAGGATTCATCATATGCCAATCATTACAACGCGTGATCATACAAAGCTCTATACGAAAGTCTGGGGGACTGGGCGGCCGGTCGTATTGATTCATGGTTGGCCATTGTCAGCCGATAGCTGGGACGATGTTGCGGTACCTTTGGTGGAGGCGGGCTTTCAAACGATTGCGTATGATCGACGTGGTTTTGGTCGATCGGATCAGCCTTGGACAGGATATGAATACGACACACTTTCGGACGATCTCGCAGATGTCATGCAGGAGTTGAACTTGGAGGATGTGACGCTTGTCGGATTCTCCATGGGAGGTGGCGAGGTTGCTCGGTACATGTCACGACATCAGGCTAAGGGCGTTCGGTCGGCCGCGTTGATTGCGTCGGTGGTACCCTACATGCTGAAAACAAGTGATAACCCGCTTGGCGTAGATCCCAGCGTGTTCGATTTCATCGCATCAAGTATTCGAGAGGATCGCGCCAAGTTTTTTTCCGCATTATTGAAAGACTTTTATGGAGTCGGTTCGAAAAATAGTTCTGTGAGTGACGAAGTACTCCAGTGGACGCACTCACTCGCCATGCAGGGAAGTTTACGCGCCATCCTCGCTTGTACTCATGCTTTTGGAACGACTGATTTTCGTCCTGACATGCCATCGTTCACAGTTCCAACGTTAATTGTTCATGGAACAGGTGACAGAGCTGTACCCATCGACGTCTCTGCTCGTCAAGCATCGAAATTTATTGCGAGCTCAAAGCTAATCGAATACGACTGCGAATCGCACGGGCTCTTTGCAACACATCGAAAGCAACTCGTGGAGGACCTTCTTGCTTTCCTGCGATGAAATGTCGATTAAAGCCAAGTGCGATTCGAATGGCCGGATCGTTCGCTTGTCATCAAGTGACTGGCTTAAGGCGACAGAGGGGAAACTGGAAAGGTTTTCTGTTTCCTTCTTGTTTCTTCGCTCTTTTGCTTTATCTGGCTAGATTGTTAAGTAGCGTTTCCGTCGATTGTTAATGCAATCTGCTGGTCAACGGTCCGATGATTTGCTTGGATGGGGTTGCTCTGCCATAATTGAAGGTAGCGGATTTTAAAAGATTTGGCCGAGACTTTCTCTTTCATTTTTCAGATTGAACTACCAACAAGTGTGTCACAGCATTTTCAATCAATTTGCTCGGTTTTTCGCAATCGGCTGCTCTTACGTTGTCGTATGGGCAAGCGTTATGGCAATGGAACTTCCGGGGGTTGGAGGTAAGCAGGCCGCACCTTTGGCTATTTTGCAAGCTGATGCTGTTGGTTTGGCGGACAAGCCTGTGGAGAACGATGGGCATTGGATCCAAGTTCGTTTCCCGCTTACCGAAGCGGATGATCGAAATCTAAGATTGCGAATTCAGGCGATCAGTGAGCAATCCGTAGTTAACAAGCGACCGATTGTGGTGATTGAATTTGTTAGTCGAGATACAAGCAACGCCGATCCAGCCGAAGGGAATGTTGCCTCAGAGCCAATTGGTCGCGGCACAGAATTTGAGCGAGCACTCGCATTGGCGAGGTTCCTTGTTGGGCCGGTGGCTTTACGATGCCGAACCGTTGGGTACTGCTCGCGAGACGTCGAAGGTCACGCTGTGTTGGTTGCCCTGGCGTGCGAAGAAATTGCCATGAATGCGAAAGCGAACCTAGGGCGAGTCGCTATCGATGAGGCTGCGATCGATGGAGTTGTGATTGACGCCTATCAAGCGATTGCGAAGCGTCGTCAAAATGTTCCAGCTGATGCGGTGACTTCGATGTTAGATCGCGATGCAGGGTTGTTTCGTGTGGAATCGACCGGAGGAAAAATCGAGTTTGTATCTCAAGCTCGTCTTGAGGAAAAGCGGATCGCGGGTGATGTGCTCAGTGAAGATCAGCTTTCGATCGCAGGGCAACTTGGAAATTTCTCATCGCAACAGATGCGAAAGTGGTTATGGATTCGGCAGGTTGTCAAAGACGAGCAGGAGCTCAAAGATTCTTTTGGAGTGAATGGTTGGGTCGTCGGAGGAGAATCGCTTATCACCGGGCCACGTAAAGCGGGAGTCGTTGAAATACACGGCGTTGTTACTGAAGCGACTGTCAGTCGTTGGATGCGAGCAATTGATGAAATCATTCGCGATACGGATGTCAACCTTTTGTTCTTAGACATTCAATCGCCGGGTGGAGATCTATCACAGAGTCTTCGGCTGGCTGAGTACATTGCCGATTTGGACGATTCTAAAGTAGAAACGATTGCTTGGATAAATGGAGAAGCACTTGGTGATAGTGTTGTGATTGCTATGGCCAGTGACCGGCTGTATGTCAAACCTGGTTCCAAGGTGGGAGGTCCTGGAGAGGCGTCGATCACGAATGTCGATATTGAGTCGCTAACCGGCAAATGGCAAGACCTTGCCAAACGTGTCCAGCGAACGCCTGGCGAGCTTTATTCGCTGCTTTGCCCGACCCTACCTATTCATGAGTTCCAAGCCGAAAACGGTCGAAAGGAAGTCGGTACCGAGTCAATCTTTTTTGCGAATAACGCTCATCCGAATTGGAAGATAGCGGATAAGGTAAAAGTGGACCTGGGAATAACTGCGGAGGAATTGGTACAGCGGCGTTGGGCGAAAGGCTTAGAAGGCAGTTTGAAGGATCTCGCGACAACTTGGGGATTGAACCAGTTGCCGGAACCAAAACGTGTGAGTCGAATCGAGCAGATCGTCCAGCGAATTGCAGGGATGGAATGGCTTGCGAGCCTTTTGCTAATCGCCTCGTTCACGCTCATTACAAACGAGTTTACCTCGCCAGGGATGGGGCTTCCTGGCTTCTTGGCTTTGATCTGCTTTTCTCTTTTCGTTTGGATGAAGGTGCTAGGCGGAACGGTCGAGTGGTTGGAGATAATTCTTATCGGGGCTGGAATCTTGTGTGTTGCTATAGAAATTTTTGTCCTGCCTGGATTTGGCGTATTCGGATTCGGAGGGCTCATTCTGCTTGTCTCAGGAATCGTTTTGGCCAGCCAGACCTTTGTCGTTCCGACCAACGAGTATCAATGGCGTTCGACAGCTTGGCATACTTCACAGGTGGCTATTGCGTGTCTTTCGGTCTTTGCGATGCTGTACTGGATGAAGGATCATCTTGAGCAGCTCCCGTTCTTTCGCTGGCTGAAGCTCGAGCCGCCCGCAGCCGAGGTCTTTGATGAGTCTCAGACGAATCAATTAGCGTCTCTCATTGGCGAAACGGGTGTCACCACGACGATGTGTACCCCCTACGGCAAAGCTAGATTTGCGGGTGGGTATTTTGATGTTCACAGTCAAGACGGCTTGATTGGATCTGAGACTACTGTAAAAGTCATAAGTGTATCTGGCAAATCAATGGACATTGTTCGAGTCGAACCCCCGGTCGTTGGATAGGCTGATGAAACCTGAGCCGATGGCGCTAGCCACGGGTTTCTATTCTGCCACAATTTGCCAGATAGCGCCCGAAGCTAGCGCCTACGGCTCAGGAAAAATGCCCATTTCATCAGGCCAGTAGTCGTCGTTCAATAGTCGACACGCAATTAAGCGAATATTTCAAGGAAAGTCTCTGTCTGCATGCGTTTGGTAACACTCTCGAAAGTCGGATTCACCTACCGCAAACCTTCACTTCTGGAAGACATCGACCTCGCGATCGATAGCGGCCAGCGAATTGGTCTGCTTGGTCGAAATGGTGCGGGTAAGTCGACGCTTATGAAGATTATCGCCGGGGAGATTCAACCCGACCACGGCGAGCTGCGTCGTGGACCTAAGTTGAAGGTTGCTCGTCTCATCCAGGAAGTGCCTGCTTCGTCTGGACTATCGATTTACGAGATGGTTTCCAATGGTTTGCGATCTTCGCCGTCGGAAGAAGCGTTCCATGATGTCGAGCACTGGAAGGAAGAAGCTGCGATTCACAAAACGCTTTCGAGGATGGAGCTTGATGGCGAAGCGTCCTTCGATTCGCTGTCGGCCGGAATGAAGCGACGCGTTCTCCTAGCACAAGCGATTGTCGGCGAGCCTGATCTGCTACTTTTGGATGAACCGACCAACCACTTGGACATCGAATCCATTCTTTGGTTAGAAGGATTTTTAAAGGGCTTCTCAGGCTCGCTTCTGTTCGTGACTCACGATCGCTACTTTCTGCAATCCTTGGCGACTCGGATACTTGAAGTGGATCGCGGGCGGATATTCGACTGGGAGTGCGATTACCCAACCTTCTTGAAACGAAAGGAAGATTCGCTTAACGCACAAGAAAAGCAAGAAGCTCTTTTTGATAAGCGACTGGCAGCGGAAGAAGTGTGGATTCGACAAGGTGTAAAAGCACGTCGAACTCGAAATGAAGGTCGCGTGCGAGCGCTAGAGTCGATGCGACTGGATCGCGCAGCTCGTCGCAATCAGCAGGGGAACGCTCGTATCAATGTGGTCGAAGCGGAGAAGTCTGGTCAGCTTGTGATGGATATCGAAGATGTCTCATTCAGCTATGGCGATCAAACGATCATAAACAATTTTTCTGCCACAATCATGCGAGGCGATAAGATCGGTATCGTCGGTCCCAATGGTGCTGGTAAGAGTACGCTTTTGAAGCTCTTGCTCGGAAGGATCACACCTGATTCAGGTAAGATGAAGACGGGGACAAAGGTCGAGCTTCTGTACTTCGACCAACTGCGAGAGCAAATCGATGGAGAGAAGTCGGTCGCGTTCAATGTCGCTGATGGCGAAGAGA
>JANODQ010000547.1:0-6911 GCA_031412775.1 Pirellulaceae bacterium
CAGCGGTTTGCCGTCGGCGAGAGGTTTTTCATCGAGCCATGCGATCACTTTTTCACGAATCTCGTTCTCAATAGATTCATATACTTTCTCAAGCTCCATGACTCTCGTTTGCCCATCGACTAGGGCAGGCCACACGACCGGTTCCACGCCGCGCAAAATCTGGTTGATAGCCTCTAATTCTGAATTGAGCTGATCCGTGTAACTTGGGCCTGCAACGAGAAGGCTCTCTAGGTTCGCCAGTCGATTGCTAACTTCGGAAACAATCCATGGATCGAGCGAAACCATTGATCTTCGCCATTGAGCAAATTCGTTCCACGCATGATCAATTTGTTCGGACCTATCCAAGCTTAGCGATATCCTAGTACTTGGCGGTTTTTTCGACGATGCGGAACCTGCAAAAGCTATCTCAAAGGACTTCTCGTTGGTGCCGCCATAAAAACAGATCGGATTCTGAGAAACACCGAGCTGGGACTTGGCGGATTGATCCACCTTGATCTCCAAGTACCTCACAAGTTCTTTCAGGGTGATTCGGTCACTCCCCGCACCTGATCGTTCGTTCGCTGCACCTGACAATCCATTGGCAAAATGAAGTCCAAAATTTGAGCCACCTCGCTCTGGAAGTGTCCAGGCTCGTTCATTCGGCCCATGGGAAACGATGACCGCCAAATTCGGGTCACTCAGTGATTTGACTACTTTGTCGATAGAATCGTGTAACGCACTCGAAGGCGCTCCCATTTGAAGGCGAGGGACTTGCTTGCCGATATCCAGAACGATCAACTTCTTGTGCTTTTCACGGCTCCACCAATTTTTCTTCCTGGAATCCATTCCCTCAGAGAGCGTCTTAAGAACTTCAAGAAGAGGAATAGGTTCGACACCGTACCAAGCGCCTTCCTCATTGCTGGACTGAATGCTGGACGCGTTCTGAGGAAAGAGGAGACACGGACTGCCAGTGTAATCGATATCAACGTGCCCAGATATGTAGACCGCAATCGATTGGTATTGGGGGAAAATGATAGCGCTGCCCGGGCCGCCTGCGACGAAGTTGCTTTTCGACAAATGGCTTTTGAGCCAATCGTTCCAGGATTGGTCTTGGCGATTTTCGGCAATGATGGTCGTGAATTTTTGAGACGCTTTACCTACCGACTCCAAGAACGCTGCGTCTTGTGTCGCCCACGCGTTAGGCGACCAAGGATAGGCATACTCCGTAATCGGAAACACCAGCACTGTCGGCTTTGCATCTCCACGCAGATTGAAGAGGATGAAGAATAAGGTTAGTCCAACTAGTAGGGTTAGCGAGATGAACAACTTTAATCCGCGGCTCACAACAAACGCTTCCTTCGCCCCTGGTTTAGACCAAAGTTTGCCAGCGCTTTCAGGCCGCCCTGCAGGGGATCGCCAACTCGCTTTTGGTTTGGAAGCCTGACCCGTAGGTTTCCTGTCTGATTTCGGTTTTAGGCTCATCGTCTGTCCCTTGGAAGCGAGCGATCGGCACAATAGCTTTGTCGATTATATGCCAATGCAAAAAACCATGCGACTCGTGGTGAGCCGCATGGTCTCGATATGATTATCAAGTAGACAGACTTCTTTAACGCGTGAAACTAGCAGGAACCACCGTCACAGGGGGCGAGCCTGCAAAGACGTGATCCCCAGGATGAAGACTGGAAACGCCTTCTAACTCTATAGGTCTCATCTTCACGCAGCCGTGCTGGCAAGCGATAACTTCCCATCGACCTCGAAACCCAGCAGCAGCGGATGAACCCGGGCGTGCATAGACTTCGTCTCCCACGGAAAGATCGATGTCTCTTTGGGTGAAGTGAACGTGCGCTACTTGCGACTTGGTGTTGTAGCTGATCACGACGCCTCCGTTAGGATTTGGATTAGCCGGCACGTTGCTGTGAAGCTCAAATTCTGCATTGGACCCGTTCGCACGCACCACTTGGGTCGTCTGAGCTAGGTCTTGCAATTTTACCTGCACTTTCGGTTGCATAGGTCTATCGATGGACGAAGTTTTTACTTTTGGAATGGTCTTCAATTCCTCGACTGCGTCCTCTAGTTCGACCGGTTCTTTGGACTTGCCTTTTCCTTCAGTTCCCATCCTCTCGGGCTCTTCAGTTCCGCCTTCTGTACCCATTCTCGCTGGTGGCGTCTCCGTGTCTCCCGCGGATCTCTCTGGTTCAGGACCAATGCACGGCGGTTCGCCATTCGGGCAGCATGCCTTCAATGCTTCGATGGCCGCGTCGCGTACTCGCTTCGAGGGTTCCGTGTAGCAACCATACTCGTCTCGTTCGTACGCTACCACTGCTAACTTCTTTAGAAGTTTCTCATTGCAACAGCAAACCTGACCACAGTTGTTACAGCACTTGTTGAGTGCTGCACCGTGAATTGCCTGCATCGTGGCGAGGCGTACTTCTTCGGTGCAGTCCTCTGCAGAAGCAATCAGAGCGGCCGTTACCTCTCCACCCTTGTCGTAGCAGCCACAGCCGATGCTCGTCAGGTACTTGAGAGCTTTGATTTTTTGAGGCTTGAGGTCTTCTTCAACCTTTACCTGCGCAGCTTTTTTGATCGCTTTGTTCTCAGATAGTAGATTCGCTGGATCATTCAACGCTTTCATCGCGTTTTTGGGCTCTGTGGCGGGATGATTACCACGACGGTTGGTCAGGGCTCCCTTAACCTTCTTCACGCCCTGCGGAACGCCAAGAAAATTCCATAAGGTTGGAGTTGCTGGTGGAACCAATGCCGTTGCCGGTGCTGCGGGGACTTGACCGAAACTTTGGGCCGAAACGGGCGACAGGACGCCCATCAGAACAGCTAGTGTTATAAGAATTCTCATTGCGTATTCCATTACGACAGTTGGTTCACCGCAGGTATTTGGGTGACTGCCACGAATGACCATCCGTGGTCCAGAAAGACCCTGCGACGAGTCTCTTTTCGACAAAAACGGCGAGAATCACCAAAGTTACTTCGAATGAAGACTTAAACTAGGCAACCTTCCTATCTTACCATCCTATGTATTACTTTTTTACTTTAATGCTGATTGGTTGAGCAAAGTCCTTCTCTTCTTTAAATTCACCGGTCACCTCGCCAGCATAGGTTGACCCTTGCCATTCGCTCTCCGCCGACAGCTTAAATTTTCCAAGTGGGACTTCGTCAAAAGTATATTTACCGTCGACTATTTCCGCACTTTTCCCTGTCGAGTCCAGTTTGACGATCCCGTCTTTTACCGCGCCCCCTCCACCAAACTTAACCGTTCCGCGTATCGTGCCGCGAACTTGCGGGACACCTGGCTGAGGCAAATTGGATGGGGCCGGACGCTCTCTAATTTGAAAGGTAGCTCCGGGCGACCTGACCGGACCATTACCTGCTTTGTCAGATGCGGTCACGTGAATTTTGTAGACCCCGGGCTCAAGTTTATCGGTCAGAAACTTATCCGATATCGGAGTTGCGTTTCGTTCTGTTCCACTCGATTTGGATGCCAGTTTCCTTAGTGGCTCTTTCTTCTCGTCGCCATTGCGATCAGCCACGATCAATTGGAATCCAGCCAAACCGCTCAGCCCAGCCTCGTCGATTGTAAACTCCACATCACCTTGATCGCCTTTGTAAATGGGTTCCTTAGTAATCTTGAATCCGGAGATTTTTGGTGCGGTGCTATCGAAGATGACTTCAATGGATTTAGTCGACACGCCCTCGATAAGATCTACTTTCAAGGGTACCGATTGATTGCTAACGCCACTACTGTCAAAAGTAACCGTATGGTCCGCTACTCTCGCAGCCAAAGTAAAACCTTCTTCATTCGACTTCACCATTTCGAAATTCCATTTTCGGTCACCGAATAGCGGCTCTTGTCGATTGCCAAGCTGAATCGTTGATAGTTGCGAGTCACCCGGCGCGAGATCGTCAGCCCAATCCAAAGCAATACTGGCGATCAATTTTGAAGGAGCCTGAAAAATCGTTGGACGGCCAGCATCCAGCGTGAAGTCGTTTTCGGGCGGCTTGTCTGGCGAAGGTGCAAGTGGTGGAACAACCCAAAACGTTTTTCGGGAATCGGAGATAGATCGAATCTCGCCTCGGGGGCGGTTCGATTTGTAGGGTTCCAGTGGATGGGGATCCAAATCACCGAGCGAGACCTGCTTCGAGAGAGCTCTTGGATAGCTTTGGATATCGATTCCGACAAAGGGGTCATCTTCGTTCAAGGATTCCCGAGGTACCACAAGACTCAACTTCGCAGGCTTGGGAAGCATGGGGTCAAGCTTGATGCTCAATTCCCCTTTGGGAGGTCTGCCCATCCACGGCTGTAGGGAGAGATTTACGTCAAGAGCTTGGAAATCCGTTGGAGCCATGTCCGGAAAAGAGTCCGAGTTTTCATCCCGATACAACGGATAAACTTCAATGATGCGGTCCTGTTCAAATCCCACTACTTGAACCGTTGCCTCGATGTAACGAGACGGTTCAATAGGTACGTATTCGAGAAAGAAATTTTGTGTGAATGTCGAATCGTTTAAATCGGATACCACGACCATGATTCCGCCAGAGCTATCGATTCCTGAATTTGGTACGACCGGCTTAGGATTCCCTGTCGTTTCAGCGGGGGCAGGTTTTCCTGAAGCATCAACTTTGGGTTCCGGATCGAATCGAAGTCGACTCGACTGAGATGGTTTTAGTTCGACCAATCGCGAAGTCGCTACGGGAATGGAACGTTTTACCGTTTGAATGAAATCAGCCGTTGCGAGCTCCGGATTAAGAAACTTTTCCTTGTAAAATAAGTGACCTGGGATTCCACGGCTGGTAGGCAAAGCATAGATGTCTGCTCGCATCGATCTCAGCTTTTCGCTTTGGTTGGCAATGTTCAGCGCGAACCTTGTTTCGTGCCCCGCAAAGGGCTGAAGACTAAAGCCGGTACCAGACAACTGCGAACGCTCGTCCACCCACTGTTCTCGATTATCCAGTCTCGTCAATCGTTGCACGATCATTTCGATTCGCTCGGTACCGGCGAAACGAACATCTAAGTCGACAGACTCGGGCTCTGGGCCGTTTAAACCAGAGATAGAAAACACTAATTTTTCATCGCGTGGTTTTTCTCCAGGAGTTGCTTCTAGCTCCAGCTCTATTTGACTTTCGTTTTCCTTAACAACACTCCATGGAATCGAAAGAGATGCGTTAGGAAGATTTAGTCGCGTTCCATTGATTTTTATCGCGACGATCGCAGCATCCATCTTAGAGCATCGGATTTCTAACGCGGACGGCTCGGGAATAGGATTGAGCTTAAGCGACAATTGCAGAGCGTTCGTATCCAAACGAATTGGGGTGATAAGTGGCGAACTGGATTGGCGGCCTCCTGGATGCCATTCAGGCCACCAACCTTGCTGCAGCTCGGGCGGATTCGGAATGAGTGTGAGCCTAGAATTCTGAGGATCATTTTGGCTGACACTTGCAATACGTCGATCGTCGGTGAGCGCTTCTTCAACCAGCTCGGACAGCTTGAAGAGCTCCTTGGTATCCAAACTAGTTTCCGGCTTCGTTGTTGGAACGCCGATCTTAGAGGTGTTTATGTTAGGTGATCCGTCGACCCTAATGTTAGCAGTGTCGTTCCATCGTGTCGGGCACTCGGGTAGAGACGTGGGGTATTCAATTTTGAATGAAGATTTTACTAGCTGTCGTTTCGCCTCAAGCACCTTTTGACGCTGATCTGCGTTGAGCAAGCTACAAAGCAATAAAGACTCTAGTAACGCCGGTTTGTTTGTGTTCGGTCGCGTCGCTTCGTCGACGATCGCCTGCAACTCCCGATTCAATTCTGACGGAGACGGCAATCGATTCAGCGAAGACTTCGATAGGGTATCACGTTCAAGAGGTTGGTTACGAGACGCTGTGAAGGCCTGGACCAGTCGAAGCAGTTGTGGGCGAGGCGTTTCATTGATCGCATTGAGTCGCAGTCGCAATTGTCGAGCTTCTGAAACGCTTAGACTTGCCCGGCAAATGGATTGAATCAGCGCTGCGTTGCTATAAGCCTCCTTAAGTTCCAGAGGATCCCAACGACTCCCTTTCGAACCAGGTTGAAAGAGGCTATTAAAATGTTCGATATCGCCATCACTTAATCGGGGAAGTTCTGGCGTGGTCCTATCACCCGCCAGTTCGATTCCGGCGCGATCGCGTAGCTCGTCGTTGATGAGCTTCCCACGTGCTTCGCGATAAGCTGCTGGAAAGCACTCCCCGAGTGACCAAGCTTGTTTTTGGTTCGGAACGGTTGGCTGCTCCCATGACTTTTCGAATGCTTTCCAGCGCTCTACCCAAACGTCAGTCGAGGGAATTAGCGTAGTTGCGGTCGAATTCTCCGGCTGCCCGGCAGTCGCTTTGGGAGTTACCTCGGGTGCTGCGGCCGATGGCTTGGAATCGGGCTCGGCAGCCGTATTCGGTTTGGATGCAATCCCATCGAGCGTTCCCTCGCGATTAAGGCTAGCGATCCGAACGGTTGTGGCTTCAGGCCAGATCGACTTGTTCGATTGAGCAACCCCTTTGCCGCCTCGAAGCAACCAGGGAGACTGCTTTTTGGAGGAATCGGCGTAAACGCGACGATGAACATAGTTAGCCAACTCATCGAGGGAGAGAATTCGATCGGAGCCCCATGAAGACTTTGTTTCTTCCGCCTTGGGAACTCGTATCGATCCATGCAATACCTCGAAGACCGCATTGCCGAACAACCGATTTCGAGAAACCAAATTATCTTGAGAAATTTCACCAGGGCTATGGGACGTTAGTACCCATAGGCGGTCATTGTGAATCTCTGCTTGCAAGGTGCTACTGAGCAATAGCAAGAAATCGTTTCTTTCGCAGTAAGCTTCGTTATCAGCGACAACATCCCCCGCGTCTAATGCAACGATTGTTGTACCTCGAAATTTTCCGAACACGCTCAGCAGGTC
>JANODQ010000548.1:0-3275 GCA_031412775.1 Pirellulaceae bacterium
GGTCATGATCACGACTCGCGGACGATCTAGATCCGGAAACACGTCGATAGGTAGCGTGCTCGCCGTCCACATCGCATAGCCAGAGATCGCCAACGCAATAGCCATTACAAGCATACGATTTTGCAGCGAAAAGCGAAGCATTAGATCAAGAAAGTTGCGATTTCCTTTGCTTGGTTCTTGATTTGATAATTGGTCCATTCGTTCCGTGCTTTACCTTGAGGGATCTTTCCCTACTCAATTAGTTAGATTTTTCGCTTCGCTAGAAGCTCAGGGGCTGGGTGATGAAAAAGGCATTTTTCCTGAGTCTTAGTCGCTAGCCTCGGGGGCTATCTGGTAAATCGTGGCAAAGTCGAAACCCGTGGCTAGCGCCATCGGCTCAGGTTTCATCAGGCCACTCAATGGCTGTGTCCCGCGTGGGGATCAATACCGCCACCGGACTTGTTCTTAAGAGCCATTTGCATTTGATGCGCACCGCGAAGTGCCACAACGTCGCCCGGATAGATAGCCCCGTTGTTTTCAATGACCACCGAAGTTTGATCGCGATATTTTTCGTGAACAGCGATTCGATCGAAATGATCTCCATTCTGTTGAAAAACAAAACTATCGACTCCATCTCGCACGACTGCATCAATCGGTAGTACGATTTGATCGCTCCACGATTCAACTGGGACCTGCAACTGAAGACGTTGACCCGTTCGATACTTCCACGAAATGTATCGTTGGCCAGAAGGATTCACACTGTCCTGCATCAGTGTGTTGGGTAGCATTGCAAAAAACTTCAATGCCCTCGTCGTCGGATCAATCTCGTTGTTGATCCATCCGAGTTCCAGATTGTCGATGCGTGATGCTTCATCGCCGGTTCCTAGGATCGCCGCGACCTTCCAATCAGACAGTTTGGCTTTTGTTATCATGGCCGCTTCTGTTTCAAAGGCTTGCCCCTCAATTAATAACACTCCGTAATCTGCCAGCGTGCAAAGCAAATCACCCGCGTTCACGATTTGCCCCTTTTGTACGTCCATGTCCGTTAGCACAAGTAGATGCATCTCGTTGACCAATGGTTGCGCGGTGGATGGTGACTCGCCAAAATGTGGAGAGGATTGGTTTTGATCTGAAGTAGGGTTTTTCTCGACCGCTGTCTCGCTAGAGGAATCGCCCCGGGAATCCTGAAAACTGATAGGAACAACGCGTTTGGGAAGACGCGACTGACTCTCGTTCGAAACTGCGCGCGGTGTTCCAAGCCAAGGCGACGCTCTTCGGCTTAGTTGAATTTCTTCATCGCTGTGGTTATCCGGATGCGGGGCTGTGATCCGCATTTCGGTCAACAATCGCCGTTCGCTTTCAATACGAGCAATTTGACTCTCCGATAAGCCATGCAAACGCAGTGCTTCTCGTTGCGATCGAAGCATTGAATCTAGCTTGTCTCGTCCGTACTGCCGCTCGAGAAGCGTCTTGTTGGAAAGGACTCCACTTTCGGCAAGTTGCTGGAGTCTGGCGATCTCTTTGAGTTCAATATCGCGATTGCCTAGTGCTTCTAGAAAATCCTTTTGTGATGTCACTAAATCTTCATGAGTCAAACGCAACTCGAGAATCAAATCGCCAGGCTGAACGGCTTCGCCTGAGACGGCATGCACGTGCGTAACTATCCCAGTCATGGCTGCACTTACCGGAAGCCGAGTTCTTCCAGGAAGGTCCACGATAATGGCGGGAACAGCAAGACTTTTGCTGAACGACTGAAGCTCGATCGGCTTCAGAAAGTCATCAGTAAGCCCAAGATTTCTTCTCGCCGCATCTGAAATCTCCAGCGAGTTCTCGCCGGTGTCACCATGATCGTGACCTTCATGGGCGTGCGGATCGACAGAGGTATTGGCGAGTACCGTTGCTGAATTGCCGGAAAACCGCGAACCCGAAACTAAATAGCGAGCATGCAACCAACCAGCCGCGTAGCAAAGCGAACCAGCTACGATCACAAGTACGAAGATTTTGCTCATGTTCATTTCTTTGGTCCAGTATGATTGTGAGCGTCACCATGTGCGTGATTGTGATCGTGTGAGTGCGTCAGCTTGGCAACATAGGACTTGTTCCCAATTCGGACTGCAAAGCGAGGGTCCGACTTTGCATCATGAAGCGAATCCATCAACTCAGCACTCTTCATTGCAAATCGCGATGAGAAACCCTTCTCGTCAATCTCTTGAGGGGCCGCGGCAAGCTTGACTTGAAACGGTCGACCTCCGCGTTTGAAGTTGACCACAAGCGAAGGAGTGTTGACGGCAACGTAAGCTTTAGCATTACCATCCAAAAGGAAGATTGTGACCTCTTTGGTCTCTTCACTTAACACCAACTCAGCATGATATTCACCGTGACCGATCTCCAATAACTCGCCCTTATTGGGGCCGTGCTCTGGGTGATCATGGGCGTGCTGAGGAGCAGCAGCAGTAGTCGCCGGTTGGGCGATGATCATTCGGGAATAGCTTAATGAAAGGACACAAGCGATGACGAAAGCAACAGATCGGAACACAATAGAACCTCGTTAACATAAAATTGAAAAACTCAAATGCAATAATTCGTTGATGAGTTTCAAAATCAGATACGAAGGTGTCCGACTAAATCGAGGATGCTCGGTTGATGCTTGGGGGAGCAACGACACTCAAGCAACATACCTTTGCCTTGTTTGCCGGTCCCTTGTTTGCCCAAATCGCTCCACAGAACGAAGTACGCTATCGGCTGGCTGATGTTCTTCAAGTCGGCTCGTTCTGCAAGCACGCTTTGGTTCTTCTCAGAGAGATAGAAACAATGAGATTGAGAATGCGGATTGCCGTGTTGCGAAGCAATTTCCCATTCCATTTCGGATTCATCGGATAAGTCTTGGCTATCCGAGTCTTGATGAGAAGCACCTGACACATCGTCAACTTGGTGATCGTGATCGCAAGGGCACGTTGAAAGTACATTTGCTGCACGTACACTCTCTTGAATGCACGCGCTAGCGGTCTCGCAACAAATGCCAACGGATCCGCAGCAGCAAACCAGTTGCAGTCGGATAAATGCCAGCAATAAGATGAATGAAACCCAGCGTCGCATAGAAAACCTCTCCTATGGTTTATAGGGAAGCAAGGGCGATTGTGGCAATACCCGAACGAAGACTATTTTGTCGGCCGCTTTGTTTACTTGGTCGTTTACTGCTTCGTTATAAGGCTGCCGTACGACCAGTTCAGGTGTGCGGAGATGAAAAGCGTATTTTTCCTGAGCTGTAGGCGCTAGTCTCGGGTGCTATCTGGCAA